>JASLIH010000572.1 GCA_030152105.1 Actinomycetes bacterium | reverse complement strand
TCCGAGGTCGCCGCCGGGCAGACGGTGGCCACAGTGTTCGACGTGAGCGACCTGCTGGTCGCGGCCGAGGTCGACGAGACCGACATTGCGCTGGTCAAGCCGGGCCAGACCGCCCAGGTCGAGCTGGACGCGTTCCCCCAGGCCACCTTCGGGGCCAAGGTGCGCCGGGTCGCGGTCGCCCCGACCTCGGGGCAGTCGGCCGCCGGCGGGGTCACCTACCAGGTCGACCTGACCCTGGGCGGGACCGAGGGCGGCTCGGAGGGCGAGGCCGAGCCGATCCCCCGGGTCGGGATGACGGCCACCGCGGCCATCGAGGTCCGGCGGGCCACCCACCAGCTCTCGGTGCCCGGGTCGGCCCTGGTCGGCCGTTCCGGCGGGCAGGCCGTGTTCGTGATCGAGAACGGCAAGGTCCGGCTGCGGCCAGTGCAGGTCGCGGCCGACGGCGAGGACCGGGTGGCGGTCGCCTCCGGCCTGCGCGAGGGCGAGCGGGTGGTGTCCCGCGGGGCCGAGCGGCTGCGCGACGGCCAGGACTGGCCGGGCGACTGATGACCGGGCCCCCGCTCGTCGAGGGGTCCGGGGGGCTCAAGCCTAGCCCTCCGGTCGTTGAGGCCCTCGGCGTCTCCAAGGTCTACCGGCTCGACGGGGTCGAGGTCCGGGCCCTCGACGGGGTCGACCTGGTGGTGGAGCGGGGCGACTCGGTGGCCATCATGGGGCCGAGCGGGTCGGGCAAGTCGACCCTGCTGGGGCTCCTCGGCGGGCTGGACCGGCCGACCTCGGGGACGATGCGCTTCGACGGGCGCGACGTCACCGGCCTGTCCGAGGACGAGCTGGCCTCGGTGCGCAACCAGGTCGTCGGCTTCGTCTTCCAGAATTTCCAGCTGCTGGCCCGGACCCCGGCAGTGGCCAACGTCGGCCTGCCGCTGGTCTACCGGGGCCTGGGCCGGGGAGAGCGCCGCCGGCTGGCCACCGAGGCCCTCCAGTCGGTCGGGCTCGGGCACCGGCTCCAGCACCGGCCCTCCCAGCTGTCCGGCGGCGAGCAGCAGCGGGTGGCCATCGCCCGCGCCCTGGTCACCGAGCCGGCCATGCTGCTGGCCGACGAGCCCACCGGCAACCTCGACTCGCGCTCGGGCGAGGAGGTGCTCGACCTCCTGGCCCGCCTCCATGCCGACCGTGGGGTGGCGGTGGTCGTGGTCACCCACGACCCGGGGATCGCGGCCCGCTTCCGCCGCCGGGTCACCCTGCGCGACGGCCGCCTGGCCGACGAGACGGTGCCCCGGTGAGGCTCACGGAGGCGATCCGGGTCGCCTGGGAGGCGCTGCGGGCCAACAAGCTCCGCTCCGGGCTGACCATGCTCGGGGTGGTCATCGGGGTGGCCAGCGTTGTCCTGCTGGTGGCCATCGGCTCGGGGGCTCGCGACGAGGTCACCTCCGGGGTCGAGTCGCTCGGTTCCAACATCCTGTTCGTCGCCCCCGGGAACCTGTCGTTCGGCTCGGCCCCGAGCGTGTCCCGGCTGGGGCTGGAGGACGTCCGCCGGATCGGCGACGCCATCGGCGACCCGCGCCGGGTCGCGGCCACCGTCGCCTCGGGCGAGATCGCCCGGGTCGGGGCCCGCCGGGCCACCGTCAACGTCCAGGGCACCACCGACACCATCCCGCTGGTGTTCGACCGCAGCCTGTCCCGGGGGGCGTTCTTCAGCGCCGCCGACGTCGACACCCGCCGCCGGGTGGCCGTGCTCGGCGCCGACCCGGCCGACAGCCTGTTCCCCGACCGCGACCCGGTCGGCAAGTCGATCACCGTCGGCGGGGTCCGCTTCCGGGTCGTCGGCGTGATGAGCCGGGTCGGGACCGCCTTCGGGGTGGCCCGCGACGCCGAGGTGTTCGTGCCCGTGACCGCCGCCCAGCGCCTGTTCGGGGTCAGCCGGGTCGACGGGATCGCGGTCAAGGCCCCCGGCACCGGGCAGATCGACGAGGAGCAGGCGATCATCCGCGAGGTCGTGACCAGGGCCCACCCCGAGCAGGAGTACCAGGTCCTGACCCAGCAGGACATCCTCGGGGTGGTCGGGCGCATCCTCGGCGTCCTGACCCTGGTGCTGGCCTCGATCGCCGGCATCTCGCTGGTCGTCGGCGGGGTCGGGGTGATGAACATCATGCTCGTCAGCGTGTCCGAGCGGACCAGGGAGATCGGGCTGCGCAAGGCCGTCGGGGCCCGCACCCGCGACGTGCTCCGCCAGTTCCTGCTGGAGGCGGTGGCCCTGACGGTCAGCGGCGGGGTGGCCGGCATCCTGCTCGGGATCGGCGGGGCCCTGCTGGTGGGGCGGCTCTCGCCGGTGCCGGCGGCCATCACCGGCTGGTCGGTCGCCCTGGCCTTCGGGGTCAGTGTCGCCGTCGGCGTGTTCTTCGGCGTCTGGCCGGCCCGCAAGGCGGCCCGCATGCAGCCGATCATGGCCCTGCGCTACGAGTAACAGGGCACAGAACGCTCGGCCTCGGCCATGGCACAGGCGCTCCTGGGGGCCGTGGGGGGAGCGAGCTCCCCCCACATGGACGAGGGTGCAAGGCGAGTGCAACCCCCCGCGATAGTCTCTCCTCGGAACCTAGAGGAGAGGAGCGAACATGGCCGCTGACCAGGCAGCGCTGCACCGGAGGGCGGTTGGGGAGTTCGACGCCCGGGTCCGGGCCGTCGGCGACGACCAGTGGGAGCTGCCCACCCCGTGCAGCGACTGGAACGTCCGCCAGCTGGTCAACCACCTGGTGTACGAGGACCGCTGGACGGTCCCGCTGATGGAGGGCACCACCCTCGCCGAGGTCGGCGACCGCTACGAGGGCGACCTGCTGGGCGACGAACCCAGAAAGGCCTGGGCGGAGTCGTCGGCCGAAGCCGTCGCGGCGGTGCAGGCCGACGGCGCCCTTGAGCGGACGGTCGACCTGTCGAGCGGCCCCACCCCGGCGACCGAGTACGTGTCGCAGCTGTTCGCCGACCACCTGATCCACGCCTGGGACCTGGCCAGGGCGGTCGGGGCCGACGATCGGCTCGACCCCGAGCTGGTCGAGGCCTGCGCCGCCTGGTTCGCTGCGATGGAGCCCCACTACCGGGCCGCCGGGGCCATCGGAGCACGGCCCGAGACCCCGCCGGGCGCCGACGCCCAGACCATCCTGCTGGCCGCGTTCGGCCGGACCGCGTAGCCGCGGGTCCCGCGGGCTCAGCCGGTCGAGCGCAGGGCGTCGAGCACCCGGGCCCGGAGTAGCTGAGGGCCGGCGCCGAGGCGGGTGAGGATCAGCATGGCCAGGCCCTCGCCCTCGCGGATCAGCCCGAGCAGGAGGTGCTCGGTGCCGATGTGGCGGTCCTTGAGGGCCAGCGCCTCGCGCAGCGACAGCTCCAGGACCTTCTTGGCCCGAGGGGTGAACGGGATGTGCCCGAGCCGGGGCCGGGCGCCCCGGCAGCTGGGATCGGGGTGCCACTGCAGGGCGCCCGGGCCGAAGCTGGCCTCCATCCGCCGCCGGACCTCGTCCAGGTCGATCCCGATCGCCCCGAGGGCCTCGGCATCCCCGGCGCCCAGGGGGCCGCGCCCGACCTCGGCAAGGATCTCGCGCTCGACCGCGGCCCGCGTGACCCCGGCCCCGCTCAGCACCTGGGCGGCGACGCCGTCGTTCTCGAGCAGCCCCAGCAGGAGGTGCTCGGTGCCGATGTGGCCGTGGCCCAGGCGGCGAGCCGCCGCCTGGGCGTCGACGGTCACCTTCCTGGCCCGGTCGGTGAAGCGCTCGAACATTCAGTCCCTCCGCAACAGGCCCCGGCGGGCCGCGTGCTTCTTGTGGACCGCCTGCCGGCTCACCCCGAGCTCGGAGGCGATCTCCTGCCATGACCAGCCGGCGGCGCGGGCGCTGGCCACCTGCAGGGTCTCCAGCTGCTCCAGCAGTCGCCGCAGCGCGGCCACCGCCCGCAACCCGACCCGCGGGTCCTTGCTGTCGACCGC
The DNA here is from genome assembly GCA_030152105.1 of Actinomycetes bacterium. The sequence goes on along the minus strand of JASLIH010000572.1, from coordinate 20,144 downwards.
GCTCGCCAGCTCGCTTGCCTCATCCATGCTGTCATCCTAGGTTGACAGCAGCGAGGTTGTCAACCCCTGTTGACAAGAGGGGTCCGGCAGACTCTTACCCGCTTCTAATTGGGCACACAGGCTTGTCCCAGCTTGACGCGGTATCAAAGGTGCTGTGCCGGCCGGCCCGCACGGCCAGCCCACCCCGACCGGCGTCAGCGAGGCGCAGATGGCGAGTTCGCTCCTGGTCGTCGACGATGACGACGGTATCCGGTCTGTCCTGGAACGGGAGGGCTTCCGCGTCACCGTCGCCGACGACGGCGACCGTGCGCTGGACGTGCTGCGCCGGACCCCGGTGGACTGCATCGTGCTCGACGCCGGCCCGCCCGGGCGCGACGGCCTGGAGGTCTGCCGGCGGCTGCGCGACGCCGGCGACCAGACCCCGATCATCCTGCTCACCGCGCCGGCCGGGCTCGGCCAGCGGGTCCAGGGCCTGGAGGCCGGGGCCGACGACTGCCTCGGCCGGCCGTTCGCGTTCGAGGAGCTGCTGGCCCGGGTCCGGGCCGTGCTCCGGCGGCACCGGCGCGAGGGGAGCGACCAGGTGCTGCGCCTGGCCGACCTGGCCGTCGACCGGCTGTCACTGGAGGTGTCGCGGGGCGGCCGCCGCATCCACCTGACCCGGCGCGAGTTCGAGCTGCTGCTGGCCTTCCTGCGGCGGCCCCGCCAGGTCGTGCGGCGCGAGGAGCTGCTCGCCAGGGTCTGGGGCTACAACTTCGCCACCGACACCAACGTGGTCGAGGTCTACGTCCTGTACCTGCGCCGCAAGCTGGAGGCGGGCGGCGAGCCCCGCCTGCTCCACACCGTCCGGGGGGCCGGCTACGTGCTGCGGGACGGCTAGCGGGGCTCCCCGCCCTCGGGCGGGGGCTGGCCGAGGAAGCGCTCCAGCTCGGCGGCGATCTCGTCGCCGGAGGGGATGCGCTCGTCAGCGCCCTGCTCGACCATGCCGCGGATCTGGTCGACGAACTCGGCGATCTGCGGCCGCTCCTGGATGGCCTGCTCGACCTGCTCCAGGTGGTCCTTGGTGGCCGCCTCCAGCTCAGTGGTCTCGATCTCGACCCCGGCCAGCCGGCCAAGGGTCTCGACCAGGGCCAGGGCGGCCGGCGGGTGGGTGCCGCCGGCCAGGTAGGGGGGCACCCGGGCCCACAGCCCGGTGGCCGGGATGCCGGCCCGGTGCAGCCGCTCCTCCAGCACCGTCTGGATACCGGCCGACAGCTCCACGATCATCGGCACCGTCTCCAGCCGGTCCGCCAGGTCGGGGTCGGCCGAGGTGCCGACCACCGCCACCGGGTCGGTGTGCAGCGCCGGGGCCGGGAACGCGCCCAGCCCGAACACCTCGGCCACCTCCAGGCGCTGGCAGGCCTCGACCACCTCGTCACAGAACGCCCGCCAGCGGAAGTCGGGCTCGGGCCCGACCAGCAGCAGCGCGTCCCGCTCCCCGCCCAGGGTGGCGGCCAGCAGCTCGGTCGGCGACCAGGTCACCTCCTCGATGGTGCCGCTGGCCAGCCGGACGACCGGGCGCCGAGCCCGGAAGTCGATCAGCTCGTCGGCGTCGAAGGTGCCAAGGGTGGTCGCGTTCCAGCGCGAACGCAGGAACACGGCCGCGGTCTGGGCGGCCATCCCGGCATCGGTCCAGCCGTGGAGGTGGACGACCAGGAACGGGTCACGGAGCTCCGGGAGGTCGCCGGGGCCGGTGAGATCGAGCAGCTTGCCCATGAAGGCAGGGTAGCCGGTTCGCCCCGCCTCGGCGACCGTTCGCCCACCAGGGCGGTGAACGCGCTGTTCCTGCTGCTCCTGCCGAATGCCCTGAACCTACCTGGACACGCACGAACAGAGCGAGCAGCCTACCCCAAGTCCTCTCGGCAGCGAGGTGGTGGACATGCGACGGACGGTCGTGGTCATGGTGGCGGCCCTGGCGACCTCGCTGGCGGCCGCCTGGCCGGCCTCGGGGGCGCCCGAGCGGGCCCCGGAGAGCGAGCAGGCGCTGGCCGACGTGAACGGCGACGGGTTCGACGACCTGGCCGTTGGCGCGCCCGAGGAGGACGTCGGCACCCTGATCAACGCCGGGGCGGTGAACGCGCTCTACGGGTCGGCGACCGGGCTCCAGACCAGCGGCGACCTGTTCATGCAGGGCTCGGGCGGGGTCGCGGGGTCACTGGAGGCCGGCGACCGCTTCGGCGCCGCCATCGCCAAGGGCGACTTCGACGCCGACGGCTTCCTGGACGTGGCCGTCGGGGCGCCGGGTGAGGACGTGGGTGCCGTCAACGCCGCCGGCGCCGTCAACATCCTGGCCGGGACGGCCGGCGGCCTCAGCGGCGGCCCCCTGTTCACCCAGGACAACCCCGAGGCCGTCGACCAGTTCGGGGCCGTGCTCGCCGCCGGCGACTACAACGGCGACGGCTTCTTCGACCTGGCCGTCGGCGCCCCCACCGAGGACGTCGGGGCCACCGGCGACGCCGGCGCGGTCACCGTCCTGTTCGGGGGGCCGGGCGGCCTGACCACGGCCGGGCACCAGACGCTGGTCCAGGGCGGCGGCGGGATCAGCGGCGCCGCCGAGGGCAGCGACCTGTTCGGGGCCGCCCTGGCCTCGGCGATCATGGCCGGGGACGACGTCCACGACCTGGTCGTCGGCGCCCCCGGGGAGAACCTGGGCGCGACCGTGGACGCGGGGGCGGTCAACGTCCTCGCCGGGTCGGGCGCCGGGCTGGTGAACGGCTCGCTGCTCACCCAGGGCAACCCCGAGACCGACGACGCGTTCGGGGCGGCCGTGGCCACCGGCGACTTCGACGACACCGAGGGCGACGACGTGGCCGCCGGTGCCCCTGGCGAGACCGTGAACGGCCGCCAGTCGGCCGGGGCGGTCAGCGTCTTCAACGGCTCGCCCGGCGGCCTGGCCAACGAGCGGCTGCTGTTCCAGGGGACGGCCGGCATCCCCGGGAGCCCCGAGACCGAGGACCTCTTCGGCGAGGCGGTGGCGCCGACCGACAGTAACGGCATCGGGCAGTGGGACCTGGCCGTCGGCGCTCCTGGCGAGGACGTCGGTCCCGACCAGAACGCCGGCGCGGTCAACCTGCTGGCCGGGTCGGCCACCGGGCCGAGCGGGGGCAGCCTGGTGCTGCAGACCAACCCCGAGGACCTCGACCGCTTCGGGGCCGCCTTCGCCGGCGGGTTCTTCCTCCACGACTTCGACAACAACGGCTTCTTCGACCTGGCCGTCGGCGCTCCCGACGAGACCGTCGGGACGCGGCTGCTCGCCGGCGCGGTCAGTGTGTTCGAGGCCTCCGGCGGCCCGGGCGGGGTGGTCGCCCCCGGGCCGGTCTTCACCCAGGGCGGCGGCGGCCTCGGTGGCACCGCCGAGGCCCTCGACGAGTTCGGGTTCGCCCTGGAGTAGCACCCGGGCGGGTGGGGCTGGCCAGGGGTAGCCTTGCTGGGTGACCAGCCCCGCCCACCCGAACCGGGTATCGCCGTTCCGACCGTTCCGGCACCGCGCGTTCGCCACCATCTGGACGGGGAGCTTCGTCTCCAACATCGGCACCTGGATGGAGACGGTCGCCATCGGGGTCTATGTCACCCAGGCCACCGGCCAGGCGGCCTGGACGGGCACGGTGGCCGCCCTCACCTATGTGCCGACGGTCCTCCTGGGCCCCTTCGGGGGTGCGCTCGCCGACCGCTTCGACCGGCGCCGCTTCCTGGTCGCGGTGACCCTGTTCCAGACGCTGCTGGCGACCCTGCTGACCGTGCTGGCCGCGACCGACCGGCTCTCGGTGGCCGCCGTGGCCACCATCGTGCTGCTGGCCGGGTGCGCCTTTGCCGTGGCCATGCCGGCCGTCCAGGCCATGACCCCCGACCTGGTCGGCACCGACGACCTGCTCGGGGCGATGAGCCTGGGGGCGGCCCAGTACAACCTGGGCCGGGTCGTCGGGCCCGCCCTGGCCGGGCTGGTCATCACCGCCGGCGGCCTGGCCTGGGCCTTCGGGTTCAACGTTGTCAGCTTCGGCGCCGTCCTGCTGGCTCTGGCCGTGATCCGCCTCCCTCCTATGGCCCGGACCGACGGCCCGCCGTCGCGGGTGCTCCGGACGATCGCCGACGGCGTGGCCGCGGCCCGGCGCGACCCCGGCATCCGCACCGCCCTACTGCTCCTGGTGGCGACCACCTTCCTCGTCTCGCCGTTCATCGGGCTGGTCCCGGCCGTGGCCATCAAGGTGTTCGACCAGGGCGCCTCCGGCACCTCGGCCCTGGTCACGGCCCAGGGGGTCGGGGCGGTCAGCGCGGCCCTGGCCGCGGCCCCGCTGGCGGCCAGGCTGGGCCGGCGCCGGCTGCTGGTCGCGGCCCTGCTGGCCGTCGGCCCGGCGGCCGTGCTGTACGGGCTGGCCCCGTCGTTCCCGCTGGCTGTTGCCGCCATCGCCGTGCTCGGGTTCGTCTACCTGGCCGTGCTCTCGGGCACCAGCACGGTCTGCCAGCTCCGGGCCCCGCGCGGGCTGCGGGCCCGGATCGCCAGCCTGTTCATGCTCGGGGTGGGCGGCGGGCACGCCCTCGGGCTGGTCGTGCAGGGCTGGCTCGGGGACCGGGTCGGGCTGCCGGTCGTCACCGCCGTCACCGGCCTGCTGCTGCTGGGCATCGTGGTCACGGTACGGCTGGCCCGCCCCCATCTGCTGGAGGCGATGGAGCCCGTCCCGTCAGGGGATGTCCATCCGCTCGAGGCGGCGGACGGCCAGGACCAGAGCGGCCAGGGTGACCACGGCGGCCAGCACGGTGGCGCTGACCGGGCCCAGCCGGGTGGTCAGGTCGAGCCCCTCGCCCTTGAGGACGGCGGCGAGTACGCCCTCGGTGTAGCCGCGGATGGACAACGACGAGGCCGAGGGCGCGACCGAGACGACCGCTCCCTCCCAGAGCAGGGCATAGGCCAGGCCGACCAGCAGCGCCCTGGCCATCAGTAGCGACAGCAGCACTCCGAGGGCGCAGTAGGCGAGCGCGCCGACCGTGGTGGCCAGCAGCATGCCGCCGAGCAGCTGGGTCGAGCCGAGCCCGCGGGCGGCGACCACGTGCCCGACCGCCTCGGCGGGTAGGAGCACGAGCAGCGACGACAGCACGGCGGCCAGGTACTTGGCCCCGAGCACGGCCGGCCTCGGGATCGGCTTGAGGAGCAGGTTGGTGATCGTGCCGTCGCGCAGCTCCGACCCCAGGCTCGAGGTCGAGAAGGTCAGCGCCACCACCGGCAGCAGCACCGGCAGGACCAGCTGGCGGAACAGGTCGAGGGTGAAGGTGGCCGGGTCGACGTCGGCCCTGGCCGCGAACACCGCCGGCAGCACCAGCGGCAGCGCGACCAGCACGGCGATGATGATCAGCCGCCGTCCGGCCAGCAGCTGCCCGAGGCTGAACCGCAGCAGTGTCAGGGACTTGCTCATCGTCTGCCCACCAGGTAGCGGAAGACCTGCTCGAGGGACTCGTCGGTGGTGCGGACCTCGCGCAGGCTGGCCCCCTGGTCGCGGGCCAGCCGGGGCAGGGCGGTGGCGAAGCTGTCGACCGAGCGGGTGCGGGCCCGCAGGGCGTCGCCGTCGACCTCGACGGCGACCGTCGACGGCAGGGCGATCAGCCCGGCGGCCAGCCGGCGCGCGTCGTCGGCCTTGACCATCACCGTGCGGGGCTGGTCGGCCATCAGGTCGCGGATGGCGTGGAAGTCGCCGGAGGCGGCCAGCCGGCCCGAGACCATCACCAGGATCTGGGAGGCGAGCCGCTCCACCTCGCCGAGGATGTGACTGGAGACCAGCACGGTCACCCCGGCCGCGCCGATCAGCCGGATCAGCTCGATGAAGCGGGCCCGCTGCCCCGGGTCCATGCCGGTCATCGGCTCGTCCAGCACCAGCAGGGCCGGCTGGTGGACGATCGCCCCCGCCACCTTGGTCCGCTGGCGCTCGCCCTTGGAGAGCCCCTTGAGGCGCCGGTCGGCCAGCGGGGCCATGTCGACCTCGGCGATGGCCCGCTCGGCGGCCGCCCCGGGATCGTCCAGCCCCTGGAGCTCGGCGTGCAGCCGCACGTACGAGCGGACGGTCAGCCGCGGGTACAGCCGGTCCCCGTCGGGGACGACCCCGATCGCCCGGTACAGCATCGGGTCGCGCTGGATGGGCCGCCCGAACAGCAGCACCTCGCCCTGGGAGGGGTGGAGCAGCCCGCAGATGGCCTTCAGGGTGGTGGTCTTGCCGGCCCCGTTGGGCCCGAGCAGCCCGGTGACCCCGGGCCCGAGCTCGAACGACAGGTCGGCGACGGCGACCACGTCCCCGTACCACTTGGAGAACCGCCGCAGCTCGACAACGGCCCCGGCGGCCGGCTGCCCGCTCATGCCCGCAGGCGCAGCACGCGCCAGGTCAGGAGGGCGGCGGCCACGGCCACCACCACCGCCATCGCCACCAGGTAGCCGAGCCCGGTGAAGCCGGCCTGGGCGGCCAGGGTGCCCGGGTCGAACCCCGCCCCGAACAGCCAGTCCACGAACCGCCCGGGCAGCCCGCTGAGGGACAGGAAGGCGACCCAGCGCCGGCCGTCGAACTGGGCGGTGAAGAACAGGATGTTGGCCAGGGCCGAGGTGCCGAGGAACACCCCGAGCAGGCCGGCCGTGGCCACCGCCCGCCGGTCGGTCAGGCTGGCCGCGGCCAGGGCCACCACCGAGTAGAAGACGGTCAGCACCGACCCCGCGACCAGGATCCGGCCCAGGTCGCCGAGGTGGTCGCCCAGGTAGGTGGCGGCGCTGTCGGCGGTCAGGGTGTTGCCGAGGAAGAGCACGACCAGGGGCACGATCGCGATCAGGGCGACCACGGCCAGCAGAGCGGCCAGCTTGGCCAGCAGGTAGTCGGAGCGGGTGACCGGCCTGGTGAAGATCAGGGCGAGGACGTTCTGGCGCCGGTCGGGACAGAGCAGCTCGGGCCCGGCGGTGGCCGCGAACAGCAGCAGCAGGCCGGCCACGATGCGCAGGTACTGGGCGTAGGTGAAGAAGTCGTCGGCGGCCTCGGCGAACAGCACGCGGACCCCGATGAAGGCCAGCACCGGCCCGAAGGCCAGGACCAGCAGCCCCCACGGCACCACCTTGGTCTTCCAGTTCCGCTTGAGCCCGAGCACCCGGCGGATCCCGGCGACGGCGATCGCCCGGACCCGCCGCCCGCGGCCCTCCCGCGGGCCCTCGTAGTGCCGGTAGCCGCGGTCGTAGATGGTCCCGCCGGGCGCGGTGACCTCGCTCATCGGCGCACCCCCCAGGCGGCCTCGGGGGCGGGCGGCGGCGAGGCCGGCTCGACCGGCCGTGGCCCGCCGGCGGCGGCCTGGAGGCGCAGGAACGTCTCCTCCAGGCTCGGCGCCCTCGGCACCAGCCGCCGCAACGGCCAGCCCCGCTGGGCGGCCACGTCGCGGATCAGGTCGGAGGGGCCCTGGACCAGCAGCTCGCTCACCGGGGAGCTGTTGCCTGGCCCCCCGGACCCCCCACCGCTCGGGCGGACCTCCAGCCCGGCCGCGGCCAGGGCGGCCAGGACCTCGGGGCCGTTGTCGCCGAGCTGGATCCCGAAGCCGGGCTCGGTGGTCCCGGCGACCTCGGCGATCGAGCCCTGGGCGAGGACGTGGCCGCCGTGGACCATGACCACCCGGTCGCACACCCGCTCCACGTCGCCGAGCAGGTGGGTCGAGACCAGCACGTCGATGCCGAGCTCGCCGCGGATGCGGGCGATCAGGTCGAGCATGTCCTCGCGGCCCTGGGGGTCCATGCCGTCGGTCGGCTCGTCCAGCAGCAGCAGGCTCGGGTCGTGGACCAGGGCCACGGCCAGCTTGACCCGCTGCTGCATGCCGGTCGAGAACCCGCCGACGGCCCGGTAGCGCTCTTCCTCGAGACCGACCTGGTAGCAGACCTCGGCCGCCCGTTCGCGGGCCGGCCGCGGCGGCAGGCCGCCCAGCTGGGCCATGAAGGCGACGAAGTCGGCGGCGGTCACGTCACCGGGCAGGCAGGCGCCCTCGGGCAGGTAGCCGACCCGGCTCCGCACGGCCAGGGAGTCGAGGGCGACGTCGTGGCCGAGCACGGTGGCCCGGCCCTGGTCGGGCACGAGCAGCCCCAGCAGCAGCTTGATCAGGGTCGACTTGCCGGCCCCGTTGGAGCCGACCAGCCCGGTGCAGCCCTGGGCGATCTCGACGTCGATCCGGTCGAGCGCCTGGACGGTCCCGTAGCGCTTGCTGAGGTCTTCGACCTGCGCGACCAGCACCCTGCAAGGCCCTCCGACGGTCCGGGAAGTACGACGCCGTCACCTTCTCACACCCGCAACGCCCGCGTATCCCACCAAGGTCGCGACCGCTTCGACCAAGGTATCGCGGTGGCGTGAGAAGATCGGCCCATGGCCAAGGCGATCCCGGTGTATGTGGAAGCGGGCGACAAGAAGGTGTTCGCCTGCTCGATCGACTTCCCCGGCTGGTGCCGGTCCGACAAGACCGAGGAGCTGGCCCTTGAGGCCCTGGCCGCCTACGCCCCCCGCTACGCCGAGGTGGCCGAGCGGGCCAAGGCCGCCTTCCCCGCCCCGGCCAAGGCCGGCGAGCGTTTCGAGGTCGTCGAGCGGGTCAAGGGCAAGGGCGCGACCGACTTCGGCATCCCCCACGAGATCCCCGAGGCCGACGCCGAGCCCCTCACGGCCCGCCAGGCGGCCCGCCAGGTCGAGCTGCTGCGGGCGGCCTGGGCGGTGCTCGACAAGGTCGCCAAGGCCTCCCCGGCCGAGCTGCGCAAGGGCCCACGCGGCGGAGGCCGGGACCGCGACAAGATGCTCGGCCACGTGCTCGGGGCCGAGGCCGCCTACGCCCGCAAGGTCGGCGTCAAGCTCCCGCCGCCGGAGGTGGGCGACCGCAAGGCCATCAAGTCCCTACGCGACGAGCTGGCCCAGGCCCTCGGCGGCGCCTCCGACGGCTCGCCACGGATCCCGAACGGCTGGCCGCCCCGCTACGCCATCCGCCGGATCGCCTGGCACGTCCTCGACCACGCCTGGGAGATGCAGGACCGCGCCGACCCCGACGGCTGACACCCGGCTCAGCGGCCCACCACGAACGAGTGCCCGCCCAGCACCCCGCCGTCCGCGTCCAGCAACAGCAGGGAACCCCGCCCGGAGGGCGGTGGTTCGCGCAGCAGCAGCAACAGCGGTTCCACCCGATCGGCCGCCAGCTCCATCCCCGCCAGCCAGTACTCCAGCCCCGGCCCGCGCCGCCCCTCCGGGACCGGGTACACCACCCCCAGGTCGACCCGCCGGGCCAGACTCGGGTCCTCCCGCACCAGCCCCACCACCTCGGGTCGCCACGGCTCCACCAGCCGCCCCACCTCGAGGCCGCCTTCCCGGGCCAGCTCCCCCAGCCACCCCGGCAGCACCAGCCCAGCGGTCAGCTCCGCCACCCACCCCTCCGCCGCAACCCCGAACGGTCCCCGCCCCAGCTCTCCGCGCAGGTCGAGCCGCACCACCCGCCCCACCCCAGGGCGCAGGACGGTGAGGCTCTTGAGCCCCCAGCGCCCGTCGGTCGTGACGAGGTCGGCGGGGTCGACCCCCGGCCTGGCCGTCGGGTCGGTCGCCGCTCCGGTCGGAGGCGACCCGGTGGCCGGGTCGGGGGCCTGTTCGGGCGCGCCGGAACCTCGGCCTGCGGTGCCGGGTCCCCCGGTGGGGGAGCGTAGCCCGACCGCCGGTTGGGCGGGTTGGGTTGTCCACAGGCCCCCGGGCGGGTCGCCCGCGGTCGCGACCGCGAGCAGGCAGATGTCTCTTGGCAGGTCGGCGGGGACCCGCCAGTCGAAGGTGACGACGGCGGACCGGCCGGGTTGGAGCTCGCCGACCCGGGCGGCGGGGCCGACCGGATGCCAGGGCGAACCGGGTGGCGGGTCGCCGTCGCCGGTCAGCCAGGCACCGGCCGGGACGTCAGGGGGGCGCAGCGATGCCGGGGTGGCCACGACCCGGACCCGGACGCCGGTGAGGGACCCGGTGCCCCGGTGGTGGACCTGGACGTGCACGCGGGCCGGGCGGCCCGGGTCGACCCGCCCGCCGAGCTCGGGGAGCCCGGTCGTGCCCGGCCAGCGGTCGTCCTCGAACTCCACCGGCTCCACCGGCGCGGTCCGCGGCCCTGGCGGCACCTCCAGCTTGACGTCCGGGCACTCCCACCACGGCCCACCTGGCCGGGGCAGGGAGGCGGGTGAGCGGCCGGAGCGAAGGGCCGGGGTGGCGGGCGCGGGCGCGGAGCTCCCTTCCAGGGCCAGCTCCCACACCCCCCGGCCCAGCAGGCCAGCCCGGAGCAGTCGCTCGGGCCCGCGGGCGGCCAGGGCGAGCACGGGAGCATTCGGCAGCCCACCGCCCAGCGGCCGCCAGCCGGCCCCGTCGTCCTCCACCCACCACACGCCGGCGTCGGTGGCCGCGAACACGGTCCCCGGCCGCGCCGGGTCGGGCACAACCGCGTTCACCGGCACGTCGGGCAGGCCCCCGCCGTGCTCTGCCCAGGTCGCTCCCCCGTCATCCGACCGCCACACCCGCGCGCTGTCGCGGTCGCTGGGAGCTTCGCCGCTGTCCTGCGACCGCCACGCCTGCATGCTCTCGCGGTCGGCGGAGACGGCGCCCGTCTCCGAGCGCCATGCCCCTGGGCTTGGCGGGGTTGACCAGGCTGCCCAGGCGACCTGAGGGCGGGCAGGGTCGGTGGCGACGCCGGCCACCCGCCCGGGGCGGGGATGGGACCTGGCGGTCACCGTCCAGGTGCCGCTGGCTCGTTCGAGCTGGAGGAGCTCTCCTTGGGCGGTCCCCGCGAGCAGGCGGTCGGGACCGGTGGCGGTGAGCGTGGTCAGCGGCCCGCGAACCTGCGGCAGATCGACGGGGGTCCAGGTCGACCCGCCGTCGGCGGAGACGACCAGGCCGGTCGGGCCGGGGGCGACCAGCTCACCGTCGGACATGACGGCCGGGTCGCCCGACCCGACGGGGCACCATACCTCGCCGCCCTCATAGCGCAGGGTCCCGAGCTCGCCGGCGGTGGCGAGCAGCCAGGCCGCGTGGTCGGTCAGGTGGCTGACCTCGGCCACGGCCAGGCCGGTGCCGAGCGACCGCCAGGAGCGCCCGCCGTCTGGGGAGCGGAACAGCCCGCCCTCGTTGGCCACGTACAGGGCCTGGGGGTCGCCGGGCTCGAACACCACCGCGTGCTGGCCGGGTGGGAGGCTGTCACCGGCCGGCCGGGCCGACAGGTCGACCCACGACCAGCGTCCGTCGGCGCCCCGGGCCCCGCGGTGCAGGCCGGCCGCGCCCAGCCAGACGACCTCGGGGTGGGCGGGGTCGGCCGCGCAGGCCCAGCTGTGCCAGGCCTGGCGGCTGTGGAGGTCGGCCGGCGGCTTCACCGGGTGGAACTCCCCACCGGGGTGCTCGCGCCGCCACAGGTGCCCGACCCCGTCCCCGGCCGCGAACACGTACGCCATCTGGCCCCCTGGGCCGTGGGCGACCGCGACCCGGGCGAAGTCGCCCGGGGCCGCCGCCAGTTGGACCGGCCGCCAGGTCGCCCCGCCGTCCTCGGACCGGTGCAGCCCGAGCTCCCCGCCGGCGAGCAGCTCACTCCCGGCCCCGGCCGAGACCGCCCAGGAGCGGCCGGCCAGCCGCCGCTCCCAGCGACGGCCGCCGTCGGCCGACGCCCACAGGCCGGCCGTGGTCGCGGCCAGCAGCCGCCCGGGATCGCCGGGATCGACCAGCAGGTCGTGGAAGCCGGCCCCGAGCAGCTCCCTGGTGACCAGGGCCCGCCAGGTGGCGCCGCCGTCCTCCGAGCGCAGCAGCCCGACCCCGAGGGCGGCCAGCGCCTCGCCCTGGCCGGTGCCGGCGTAGGCCACCCGCGGGTCGCTCGGGGCGAAGGCGACCGCTCCGACGGCGGCCGTGGGCTGGTCGTCAGCGCGGGGCGCCCAGGTCCGGCCGCCGTCGGCGCTCTCCCAGACCCCGCCTCCGCCGGCCAGCAGGTGCCGGTGGTCGTCCGGGTCGACCGCGACCGTCACGACCCGCCCGGCCACCCGGGGCCGGCTGCCCGGTCCGGACCCGGCCGTCCGCCCGTGAGGGATCGCGAATGGGCCCAGCGGCCGCCACGCCGGTCCGGGGAGCCGGCCCGGGAGCTCGCCGGCGGAGACGGCGGCGAGCGCGGCGAGGCGGGCGGCGGCGTAGGCGGGCCCGTCCTCGAGCTGGAGGTCGCGGTGCAGCCGGAACTGGTCGAGCCGGGCGCGGTCCCCCGCCCCCGCTCGCCCCAGATGGTCCGGGGAGCCCCAGGGGGCGGCCCCGGCGAATCGGTTGGGACCAACCGGCAGGTGCATGGTGGCCACCTCCGGCCGCCGGCCCGTTGCCGCCCGGCGGAGAGGCGGAAGTCTATCCTGAACTGCGTCGACGGGACGAAGGGAGCGGGCGGATGGCGGGACCGGTGACGGTCGTGTGGGACGAGGCGCTGGCCGCCTACGACTTCGGGCCCGAGCATCCACTGCGGCCGGCAAGGGTGCAGCTGACCATGGCCCTGGCCCGGTCCTGCGGGCTGCTGGAGCAGGTCAGGGTGGCCGGGCCGGCGGCGGTGTCGGGGACCGACCTGACCAGGGTGCACGAGCTCGACTACCTGGCCGCGGTCAAGGCCGCCGAGCGCGGGCAGCCGGACCCTCGGTACGGGTTCGGGCCCGGCGACAACCCGCCGTTCCCAGGGATGCACGAGGCGGCCACGCGGGTCTGCGGGGCCACCGTCGCCGCGGCCGAGGCGATCCGCTCCGGGGCCGCCCTGCACGCGTTCTCCCCGGCCGGCGGCCTCCACCACGCCATGCCCGACCAGGCCAGCGGCTTCTGTGTCTACAACGACCCGGCGGTGGCGATCGCCTGGCTGCTCGACCAGGGGGTGGAGCGGATCGCCTACCTGGACGTCGACGTCCACCACGGCGACGGGGTCGAGGCCATCTTCGCCGGCGAGCCCCGGGTCCTGACCGTGTCGCTGCACGAGTCGGGCCGCTACCTGTTCCCCGGCACCGGCTTCGCCCACGAGGTCGGCGAGGGACCGGCCCGGGGCACCATCGCCAACCTGCCCCTGCCCCCGTCGACCACCGACGACCTGTACCTGGCCGCCTTCGACGCACTCGTCCCAGCGCTCGTCCGCGCCTTCCAGCCCGAGCTGCTGGTCACCCAGCTGGGCTGCGACACCCACTACAGCGACCCGCTGGCCCACCTCGGCCTGACCGTCAGCGCCTACCGGCAGCTGGCCGGCCGCTTCCACGACCTGGCCCACACGGTCACCGGCGGCCGCTGGCTGGCCACCGGCGGCGGCGGCTACCAGTGGGCGGCGGTGGTCCCGCGAGCCTGGTGCACCTACCTGGCCGAGATGGTCGGCGCCGAGCTGCCCGCCCAGCTCCCCGAGGCCTACCTGGACGAGGCCGCCGACCGGTTCGGGGCCCTGATCGGCCCGGACATGGCCGACGAGGTGGTCGCCCTGCGCAGCGAGCACCGCACCCGCGTCGAGGCCGAGCTCGGCCGCACCATCGAGGTGGCCAGGAGCAACCTGTTCCCCCTGCACGGCCTGACCGCCTGAGGACGGGGACCGGGGCTCAACCCGCCGAAGGCGGTAGCCCCGGCCGAATCGGTCCCGGTCCGCGTTCGCTACCATGGGAGGCCGACCCACGACCGACCGGAGCGCCAGCATGCCCGACCTGCCCTCCCGCGACGAGCTCGGCCGCCACCTGGTGACGGCCCGGATCGCGGGGTCGGTCCGGACCCCGGTCTGGGACGTGCTCCGCAAGGCCGGCCTGGTCGCGGCCGGCGACCCCGACCACTGCTTCGGGCTGTCGGGCATGCACCGCTACACCCAGGCCGAGGTCCTGGCCGAGGTCACCCGGCAGTACGGCTGGACCCACACGCCGGGCGAGCCCGCCGACGGCCCCACCTGGATCGAGCCGGAGCCGCTGCTGGACGAGATCGACCGGGCCGCCGCCCGCCTGGCCAGAGCGGCCTCGGCCGGCGAGCACATCCTGTTCGCGACCGGCCACCCGACCGGCATGCTCGGCCTGTACCAGCAGATCGCCGTGGCCGTGCGGGAGGCCGGGGCCAAGTTGTCGCGGCCCGGCGACGGGCTGGCCTTCCAGTTCCACGAGCACCGGCGGCGGATCATCTACAGCGGCTGGGTGGCGGTGCTGGCCTCGGGGGCCAACCTGTACCACACCCACGAGGCCCACCCGATGGAGCTGGTGCTGGAGCAGGCCACCGAGGTCGACCTGGTCGTCGGCGACCACGGCTGGGCCGGGGCGGCCGCCGAGCGCGGCATCGACGTGGTCGCGGTGGCCGACATCAACGACCCGGCCCTGCCCATGGCCAAGGCCGAGGGGCGGGCCGACATCGTCATGGGCATGGACGACAACGTCCGCCCGACCCCCTCGGCGTACGACCCCCTGGCCGACTACCTGCTGGCCAGGATCCTGCCGTGACCGACCGCTACGCGCGCCTGATCGAGCAGGTGCTCGACGACCCGGGCACGGTGCTGCTGCTGGGGTCGATGGACTCGGGCAAGACCACCTTCGCCCGGGCGCTGCTGGCCAGGGCCGTCGACCGTGGCATCCCCGCCGCCTACCTGGACACCGACGTCGGCCGGACGACGGTCGGGCCGCCGACCACCATCGGCCTCAAGCACGTGCTCGAGGCCAAGCACCTGGAGGACGACGAGCTCGCCCTGGCCGACGGGCTCTACTTCGTCGGCTGGGTCTCGGCCCAGTTCCACCTGCTGCCCCTGATCGCGGGCACGGCCAAGCTGATGGACGTGGCCCGTCGGGCCGGGGCCGAGCTGATCGTGGTCGACACCTCGAGCCTGATCAGCGGCGTCTACGGCCAGATCCTCAAGTACCACAAGATGGAGGTCAGCCGGCCCGAGTACGTGATCGGGTTCGAGCGCGGCGAGGAGCTGGACCCGCTGCTCGGCATCGCCCGCCGCTTCACCCCGGCCCGGGTCGAGGCCTACCCGGTCCATCCCGAGGCCCGCCCGACCACCGCCGACGAGCGCTCCGAGACCCGGCGGGCCCGCTTCGCCTCGTACTTCTCCGGCAACCTCCACCGCTGGCGGGTCAAGCCGACCGTGTTCCTGCCCTCGCTGCCCCCCGACGCCGACCTGGCCGGCCTGGCCGGCCTGCTGGTCGGCATGGAGGACGGCAAGGGCTCCTGTGTCGGCATCGGCTACCTCGAGCTGGCCGAGGACGGCCACCTGCGCATGATCTCGTCGGTGTCCGAGGGCGCCAGGGCACTCCGCCTCGGCTCGACCCGCATCACCCCCGACTGGACCTCGACCACCCGGGTCGACCTCCGCCACCTGTTCGGCACCGAGTAGCCGTCCGTGAACCCCGCCGCCCATTCGGCAACGGGTAGCCGGCCCCTCGATCCTGTCGCCCTGGCGGCCCGTGGCGAGTCGGTCTGGCACCGCCTGGGCCTGGCCGCCCTCGGCGTCGACTGGGTCGAGGACGGCGAGGTGGCCAGGCGCACCCAGCCCACCACCCCGGTGTTCCTCGCCGCCCTGTCCCTGCGGGCCGGGGTCGCGGCGGCCGTGCTCGCCCGAGCCGTCGAGGGCCTGGACACCGGGCTGGCCGTCCGCGACGCCGGAGGGACCGAGGACCTCGGCCCCTACGGCTTCGTCCTACAGGGCCGCGAACCGTGGATGGTGCGCCCACCCGGCCCGTTGGAAGCCGGCCCGTTCGAGCCCGACCCGCCCCCGCCCGGCCTGGAGGTGACCTCCTGTCGCTCCCCGGTCGAGGTCGAGCTGTTCGAGCGCACCAGCGTCGAAGGGTTCACCGGCAGCGCTTCCAGCTGGTCCCCGGGCACCATCCACCCTCCGGAGGCCAGCCTGCGGGTCCCCGGCCTGACCCTCCTGCTGGCCCGCGTGCACGGCCGGCCGGTCGGCACCGCCATCGCCGCCACCGACGGCGCCGTCCTCAACGTCGGCGGCGTCGCCGTCGTGGAGGCCGCCCGCCGCCAGGGCGTCGGCACCCACCTCACCCTCGCCTGCCTGGCCACCGCCCCAACGCTCCCCGCAGTCCTGTCGAGCAGCGACCAGGGCCACCCCCTCTACCAGGCCCTCGGCTTCACCGACGCCGGCCCCACCGCCCTCTGGTGGCGCCCCGGCCCCCGGGCGTCATGAGCGCCACGCAGGTCAGGCTTCGTCCTTGGGTTGGCGGACCGCAGCGAAACCAGGCGTTGTCCGACATTCCTGTGGACAGCTTGTCGGGGGTGCACAATGCCTGGCATGGCTGGGTACGACTGGATCACGTTCACCAGTGACTACGGGCTGGAGGACCACTTCGTGGGGGTGTGCCACGGGGTGATTGCCCGGGTGGCCCCGGGGGCGCGGGTGCTGGACGTGAGCCATGCCGTGGGGGCGCAGGACGTGCGGCAGGGCGCCCGGGTGCTGGCCGAGGCGGTGCCGTACCTGCCCCGGGCGGTGCATCTGGCGGTGGTCGACCCGGAGGTGGGGACCGGGCGGGGGATGGTGGCGGTCGAGGCCGCGGGGCAGGTGCTGGTCGGGCCGGACAACGGGCTGCTGGTGTGGGCGGCCGAGGCACTGGGCGGGGTCGGGCGGGTGGTCGCGCTCGAGAACCCGGCCTACCGGTTGACGACGGTGTCGCGGACCTTCCATGGGCGGGACGTGTTCGCCCCGGCGGCCGCCCATGTGGCCGCGGGGGTTGACCCCGGGGAGCTGGGGCCGG
Source organism: Actinomycetes bacterium (assembly GCA_030152105.1). The sequence goes on along the minus strand of JASLIH010000572.1, from coordinate 3,412 downwards.
AGGTGGACCCGGCCCGGCTGGTGCGGCTGGAGCGGCCAGCGGCCCGGGTCGACGGGGAACGGGTCCTGGCCAGCGTGGTCGCCGTCGACCACTTCGGCAACCTCGCCCTCGACCTGCGCCCTGAGGACCTGGAGGGGGTCGGAGTGGCCGCCGGCGACGCGGTGGAGGTGCGGGCCGGGGGCCGGGCCCACCGGGTGGTGGTGGCCGAGACGTTCGCCTCGGTGGCGGCCGGTGAGCTGGTCCTGCACGAGGACTCGTTCGGGTCGCTGGCGCTGGCCGTCAACCAGGGCCGGGCCGCCGGGCGGGTCGGGGCCGTGGTCGGTGACCCGGTGGAGATCGCCTTGAAACCGGGCAGGGCCTGATGGGCCGCCGTGTGCTGGTCACCGGGGCGGCCCGCTCGACCGGGCGGCGGCTGGTCGCCGCCCTGGCCGAGGAGCCGGAGGTCGAGCAGGTGGTGGCCGTCGACGAGCTGGAGCCGAAGGAGCCGTTCCCGGCCAAGGTCGAGCACCTGGCCGTCGACCTGCGCAGCCCAGCATTGGTCAGGACGGTCCAGTCGGCCGGGATCGACACCTGCGTGCACCTGGGAGTCACGGCCGAGCCGCGGGCCGCCGGCGGCCGGGCCAGCATGAAGGAGCGCAACGTGCTCGGCACCATGCAGCTCATGGCCGCCGCCTACCATTCGCCCGACCTGCGCCGGCTGGTGCTCAAGTCGACAACGGCGGTGTACGGGGCCGCGGCCGGCGACCCGGCGGTGTGGACCGAGAGCATGTCGCACGAGACCCCCCGGCACGGCTTCGGCAAGGACGCCATCGAGGTCGAGGACTATGTCCGCTCCTTCGACCGGCGCCGGCCCGACGTCGCCGTGACCGTGCTGCGGCTCGCCAACCAGGTCGGGCCGATGGTCGACAACCCACTGACCCGTTACTTCGAGCTGCCGGTGTGCCCAACGGTGCTCGGCTTCGACCCGCGGCTCCAGTTCCTGCACGAGGAGGACACCGCCGAGGTCCTGCTGCGGGCCACGCTCGGCCCGGCGGAGCGGGGCACCTTCAACATCGCCGGGGATGGGGTGATGCTGCTCAGCCAGGCCATCCGCATCGCCGGCAAGCCGCCCCTGCCAATCCCCGAGCCGCTGGTCGGGCGGGTCGCCGAGCTGGTCGGGAGGACGGTCGACTTCTCCCCTGAACAGGTCCGGTTCCTCCAGTACGGTCGGGTGGCCGACACCTCGGCGGCGGCCGAGCAGCTGGGGTTCATCCCCAAGTGGACGTCCCTGCGCGCCTTCGAGGACTTCGCCGCCACCCGGTTGCGCAAGCTGGTCACCGAGGAGCAGGTGCTCCGGCTCGAGCACGAGGCGCTGGGCCTGCTGCGCCGCGCCGTCAGCTGGGTCGGCCGATGACCCCGGCCCAGCAGCGCTGCAGGGCGCGAACCAGGAAGGGCGAGCGCTGCCGCAACCCGGCGGGTCCGGACGGGCTCTGCGCCCTGCACCGCCGCCAGCTCCAGGCCGAGGAGGAGCCTAGCCCGACGGCGGAGGGCGGCGCTTCCGCTGTCCACACCCCCGAACCCGACCCGGACCTGCTCGCGCCGTTCCTCAAGTGGGCCGAGGAGGCGCTGGAGTTCCTTGGGCGCCGGCTGCTCGGCGAGTACGAGGTCGACGAGTTCGGCCACGACCCCGACCTGGTCGAGCACGTCCTGGCCCCGCTGCTGCGCCCCCTGTACCGGCACTGGTGGCGGGTCGAGACCCGCGGCCTCGAGCACGTCCCGGCCAGCGGGCCCGCCCTGGTCGTGGGCAACCACGCCGGCACCCTGCCCTTCGACGCCCTGATGGTCGCCCTGGCCCTGCTGGACGAGCACCCGGCGCACCGGTCCCTGCGCATGCTCGCCGCCGACCTGGCCTTCGGCCTGCCGGTGGTCGCCCCCCTGGCCCGCAAGTCGGGCAACACCCTGGCCTGCGCCGAGGACGCCACCCGGCTGCTGGAGTCCGGTGCGCTGGTCGGCGTCTGGCCCGAGGGCTACAAGGGCCTTGGCAAGCCCTACCGGGAGCGCTACCAGCTTCAGCGCTTCGGCCGGGGCGGGTTCGTCGAGGTGGCCGTACGCACCGGCTCGCCGATCGTGCCCGTGGCCGTGGTGGGCAGCGAGGAGATCTACCCGATGGTGGCCAACCTGCGCCGTCTGGCCCGCCTCCTCGGGTTCCCCTACTTCCCCGTTACCCCGACGTTCCCGGCCCTCGGCCCACTAGGGGCGATCCCTCTGCCATCGAAATGGCTGATCGAGTTCTGTCCTCCCATCGAGACGGCCCATCTCGGGCCGGACGCGGTGCTGGACCCGATGGTGCTGTTCGACCTGACCGACCAGGTCCGCGACACCATCCAGCAGACGGTCCACAGGAACCTGCTCCTGCGCCGCGGCGTCTTCGGCTGATCAGCGGTAGCTCGCCGACCCCTCCGCTGACCGCTAGGTCGGCGGCACCGGGGCGGTGGTCGTGGTCGTCGGCGGTGCGGTGGTCGGTGGGGCGGTTGTGCTCGGCACCGTGGTCGTGGTCGGCCGCGGCGCGGCGGTGGTCGGCGGGGCGGTGGTCGCCGGCCGGGTCGTTGGCGGGGCGGTGACCGCCGAGGTCCGAGGGACTGTCGGGGGGACCACGCCGGCATCGGAGCCCACGGTCGAGCTGGTGGTGGTCGACTCCCGCACCGTGGTGAGCGGGGTCCCGATACTGCTCCCGGCCCCGGCGGCCGCCCCACTCGTGGTCGAGACCGGACAGGGTCGGCCGTCACATCCCGGCGACGCCCCCTGCCCGCCGAACGCCTGAACCGCCAGGACGACGACAATCCCAGCCGTGGCCACCCCGGTCGCCACCCACGGCCGCCTGGCCAGCCACCCCCCGACGCCGGTCCCGCCCTTCGCCGCGCCAGCTCCGGCCGCCCGCGATCCGGCCGAGGCCGGGTTGCGCGAGTCCGGGTCCCCTGGTGCGAGACCCCCGGAGGCCGGAGCAACCGAAAGCTCAGGGTCCGAGAGCTGGGCCCAGAACTCCGCCTCGGAGAGCTCAGCACCCGAGAGCAGAGGCCCCGAGAGCGGGGCAGCTGAGCGCCGGACATCCGAGAGTTCGGTGTTCGGGAGTTCGGTGTTCGGGAGCTGGGTGTTCGGGAGCTGGGTGTTCGGGAGCTCCGCCTCCGAGAGCTCGGCCTTGGCGGACTTGGCCTTCGAGCGCTCGGCTTCCGGGGACTCGGGCTTCGGAAGCTCGGCCCCAAGGGACTCACCCTCCGAGGCCAGGGCGGCCGAATCTGCGACCCCCGGCTGCTGGGGCCCCCGGAGGGGGAATGTAGCGGACCCAGGCAGGCGGTGTTCGCGGCTGTCCACAGCCGGCCGGGCCAGCAATTCGCCCTCGGCGGCCAACGCCGAGCCCGCGGCGAACTCGGCGCCG
>JASLIH010000473.1 GCA_030152105.1 Actinomycetes bacterium | reverse complement strand
ACGCGCGGGCTCGCGGCGGCCATGAGTGGCCGGCCGCCGGAGCGCCCGCGCGTCCAGGTTCGGGCGGGACCTGTCGCGGGTCGAGGTCGGGCGGGGCGGGGGTGGTCTGGTCCTGGCCGGGCGCGGTGCCGGTGCGGGCGTGGCGGCCACCAGTGGCGTGGCGGCCGGCAGGGGGATGGCGGCCGCGGGTGCGCAGGGCGACCTGGCGCAAGGCCAGGGCGGCGGCGACCAGGCCGAGGGCGACGGCCAGGATCTGGGGGAGCAGCGCCGGGAACCCCGAACCGTTCGGGTCGTCGGTGCGGGCGGCGGCCGGGCCCGGATTCAGGGCCGGGTCCGCGGCCGGGGCGGCCTCGGCGGACGCCGGCGGGAACCCGGGCTCGGGCATGAACGAGCGGCGGCCGACCCCGGGCAGCAGGGCCGGGGCGGGCCGTGCGCGGCGGGTGGTGGCCGGGCGGGCCGGGGCGGCTCGGGGAGCGCCCCGGAAGGCGGCCGAGGCCCCCGAGATCCGCAGCGGGGTGGTGTCGACGGCCTCGAAGTCGGCCAGGGTGACCCGCCCGAGCTGGTGGAGGGCGTCGTTGTCCCAGCGCTCGTCGGGCACGCCGCCGATGAACCCCGAGGAGCCGTTGTCCGCCACCACCAGCCCATAGGTCCGCATGGCCTGCAGGATCACTCTGGCCTGGCCGGGGAACCCGCCGATGTCGACCCCGGCCTTGAGCCGCAGCCGCAGCCCCATCGGCGGCAGCGCCGCGCCGCCCTGCCCGGCCTGGTGGCGGGCCGGCCACAGGTAGCTGGCCTGGCTGCGGTCGACGGTGACCCGGATCGCATGGTCGATCCGGCCCCTGGCCACCTCCTCGTAGCGGACCAGCCCGGCCAGGATCGGCAGGCCGGCGGCGTCGGCCGAGGTCCAGCCGGCCGGTCGCAGCCGGTTGGCGCGCAGGTCCCACACCGCCCCCGACCCGGCCCGCCAGCCGCCGCCGTCGCGGTGGGCGTCGAACAGCTCGTACAGCCGGCAGCTGCCGGCCTCGACGACCAGCACATGGCGGTCCCCGGCGGCGTCGGGGCCGCCCTCGACCGGCGCGTCCGGGGGGATCGGGTAGGGCCCCGGGTCGCTCTCGCCGTCGTAGGCGAACCGGACCGGCACCCGGGCCTGGCCGGCCGGAACGACCGTGTAGGGGATCCCGATCGGCCCGCCCTCCCAGGTCCCGGAGCCGAAGTCGGCGTGGATGCCGGCCCCGGTCCCCATGGAGGCCAGATAGGCCCCCGACCGGGGGTGCACCGGCAGCCGCGACACCTCGGCGTGCCAGACGTTGTCGGCCGGGAACAGCGGGCACCCGGAGGAGGCCAGCGACGGCGCGCCGGCCGCCGGCGCCGCCACGGCCAGGCTCACCGCGGCCACCACCGCCAGTACTCGCATGACGCCAGAGCTATCACAAAACCGGCCGGCACCCCTGGGGCCGCTAGGACTTCTTGCGCCCGCGGCGGCCGGAGCCGAACAGCGAGTCCAGCACCAGGGCCAGGCCGATGGCCAGCATCCAGGAGTCCTTGGCCAGGCCGACGCCCTGCTGGCTGGGGGCGACGGTGCCCTCCCGGCGCGTGCCCGGGGCGGTCAGGTAGAGCCGGGTCAGGGAGCCCCCGAAGATGCTGAGCCCGACACCGGCCAGGCTGGAGGGGACGAACCCGATGCCCAGCAGCGCCGCCCCCAGGGCGATCTCGCCGGCCGACAGCAGCCGGACGAAGTCCTTGGGGTCCATGTCGGCGAACTGGGGAAAGGCCCGGACGGCCTCGCCGTGGAGCCACGTGGCGGTGTCCTCGTCGGCGCCCAGCTTCTGCAGACCCTGGTCGACGATGATGGCGCCGGTCGCCAGCCGTACCGGGACATGCCAGAGCTTCGTCGCCATTTGGAACCCTCCTCGCCAAGGGGACAAAGTTGCGAAAGCAACGTACTCCCTCGCCGGTCCCTGGGCACGGCCGGGGCCGTGGAGGATGCCTTGTGCTGGCTCAGAACCGGCTGCTACGGTGCGCCGAACGAGCGTTCTACCCCAGCTCTCGTGGTCCGGTCTGGTGGGAATGAAGGCGCTAGTTCGAAGCTGGGAGGAGCGCGATGAAGCCCCGACGTCTTCTGGCCCCGTTGATCGCCTGCCTGCTGCTGGCCGCGGCCGGGTGTGGCGGCGGCGGCGATGAGGGCGATGACAGCGGCGCCAAGTCGATCACGTTCTGGTCGGCCGAGGACAACGCCGAGCGGGTCAAGATCCTCCAGGGGATCGTCGACGACTTCCAGCAGAAGAGCGGCGTCCAGGTGAAGCTGGTCACGATCGCCGAGGACCAGCTGGCCACCCAGATCCAGTCGGCCAGCGCCGCCGGCACCCTGCCCGACGTGCTGGGCTCGTTGTCGCTCGGCTTCGCCCACAGCCTGGCCGCCGACGACCTGGCCGACAGCGACGCCGCCAACGCGGTGATCGAGAGCCTGGGCCGCGACACCTTCTCCAAGCGGGCCCTGTCCCTGGTCGACAGCGACGGCAAACCGGTCAGCGTCCCGGCCGACACCTGGACCCAGCTGCTGGTCTACCGCAAGGACCTGTTCGACAAGGAGGGGCTGGAGACGCCCGACACCTTCGAGAAGATCCAGGCCGCGGCGACCAAGCTCAACAAGTCGGGCATGGCCGGGATCGTCGCCGCCACCAAGGCCGCCGACGGCTTCACCCAGCAGACCTTCGAGTACTTCGCCCTCGCCAACGGCTGCCAGCTCACCGACGACCGGGGCAACCTCCAGCTGACCACCCCGCCGTGCGTGCAGACCTTCCAGTTCTACAGCGACCTCATCAACCACGGCTCGACCGAGGGCGGCCAGGACGCCGACACCACCCGGGCCGCCTACTTCGCCGGCAAGGCCGGGATGGTCATCTGGTCGTCGTTCCTGCTCGACGAGCTGGCCGGGCTGCGCAACGACGCCCTGCCGACCTGCAGCGAGTGCCGCGACGACAAGACGTTCCTTGCCCAGCACAGCGGTGTCGTCACCGCCATCAAGGGGCCCAGCGGCGCCGAGCCGACCCAGTTCGGTGAGGTCACCAACTTCTCGATCATCAAGGACGGCAACACCGAGCCGGCCAAGAAGTTCGTCGAGTACATGATGAGCGACGGCTACATCAGGTGGCTCTCGTTCGCGCCCGAGGGCAAGTTCCCCGTCCGGGCCGGCACCAAGGACAACCCCACCGAGTACATCGACGCCTGGCACAAGCTCGAAGCCGGTGTCGACACCAAGGCGCCGCTCTCCGACTTCTATCCCCCAGAGGTGCTGACGGCCCTGACCAAGAGCACCGACACCATGAGCCGCTGGGGCTTCGAGCAGGGCCAGGGCCGCCTGGTCGGCGCCCAGCTGGCCGAGCTGCCCATCCCCAAGGCGCTGGCGTCGGGGATCTCGGGGAAGCTGACCGCGGACGCGGCGGCCAAGCAGGCCCAGGCCGACGTCGAGGAGATCGCGCAGTCGATCCAGTAACGGGGCGGCGCGGGCCGACCCTGGCCCAGCGGGAGGCCCGGGCCGGGCTGGCGCTGCTGTCGCCAACGCTGGTCGTGGTGCTGGTGATGGTGGTCGTGCCGATCCTGTGGACCATCGTGATCGCCTTCCAGGACCTGCGCCTGGGCAACCTCAGGTCCCGGCTGTTCGACGCTGCTGCCGTACGTGGCCCCGGTGGTGGCGGTCACCTTCGTCTGGCAGATCATGCTCAACCCCGAGCTCGGCATCATCAACGCCATCGGGGCCGACCACCCTGATGGCCGGCTCGGTGATCCTCACCCTCCCGATCATCGTGCTGCTCTTCGCCACCGAACGCCTCCCTGGTCGAGGGCCCCACCAGCGGCGCCGAGAAGGGCTGACCCAACCGTCCGGCGACGTACGGTCAGGCCGGGGTGGTGTCGGTGAGGACGGCCATGGCGGCGTTGCGGCCGTTGAGGGCGATCACCGAACCGGCCGGGTGGGTGGCGGCGCCGCACAGGTAGAGGCCGGGAACCGGGGTGCGGGGGGTGAGGCGGTGCTCCCACATCTGGTCGGGCATGGTCTCGCCCTGGAAGATGTGGCCGCCGGTGAGGCCGATCCGCTGCTCGATGTCGGGCGGGCCGAGGACCTCGTACTCGGCGACGCAGTCGGGCAGGTCGGGGGCGAACTCGGCCATGGCGTCAAGGATCAGGCGGCCGATCTCGGCCCGGCGGCTGTCCCAGGTGCCCTCGGCCAGGCTGTAGGGCGCGTACTGGGCGAACACGCTGACCAGGTGCTTGCCGTCGGGGGCGACGGTCGGGTCGTAGGCGGTCTGGAAGTAGACCTCGGCGAAGCCGATGTTGGGCACGCCCCGCTCGGCGTCGGCGAACGCCTCCTGGGCGGCGTCCAGGCCGCGGGTCACGTCGACCATGGCCCGGTGGGCCTCGAACCCGGCCCCGGCGGCGGCCGGGAAGCGGGGCAGCCGGTGCAGGGCGGCGTTCAGCTTCACCACCGGCGAGCGGACCTGCCAGCCGTCGATCCGGGCCTGGTAGTCGCCGGGCACGAGCTCGGGGTCGACCAGGCCGAGGGTCCGCCGGGGGTCGGCGTTGGAGACGACCGTGGCCGCCCGGATCAGCTCGCCACCCTCCAGCCGCACCCCCTCGGTGGGCAGGATCTCGGCCACCGGCACCCCGGTGGCCAGCTGGGCGCCGAGGTCGCGGGCCGCCTGGGCGATAGCGAACGAGATCCGGCCCATCCCGCCCTCGACGTACCCCCACAGCGGGCCCTGGCCACCCAGGTCGCCCTGGTAGTGCATGAGCTTGATGGAGGCGGTGCCCGGGTCCTTGGGGCCGGCCCAGGCGCCGATGACCCCCTGGCCGTACAGGGCGTCCTTCATCCGCTGGTCGTCCACGTAGCGGTCGAGAGTGTCGGCGATCGACTCCTCGAACAGCACCGAGATCAGCTCGGGGTCATGGCCCAGTCGCTTCTCGAGCTGGTCGCGGGTCGGGGCGTCGCCCTGCCAGGTGTCGCCATCGGGCCCGGTCCGCAGGGCCAGGCGCAGCCGGTCGAACATGTCCTCGTAGTCGAGCATCCCCTGGATGTCGCGCTCGGAGAAGCGGTTGGCCCGCAGGTGGGCCACGGTCCGGTCGTGGTCGACGAACTGGGCCACCGAGGTGCCGTCGGCGAACGGGACCCACAGGTTGGGGTCGGCCACGAACACCCGGTAGCCGTAGCCTTCCAGGCCCAGCTCGTCGACCACCGTCTGGTCGAGCAGGCCGACCACATAGGCGCAGGGGCTGACCAGGTAGCCGGGGTCGGCGAAGGGCTGCTCCAGGGTGCAGGCGCCGCCGAGGCGCTCGCGGCGTTCCAGGACCAGCACCGACCGGCCCGCCCTGGCCAGGTAGGCGGCGGCGGTCAGGCCGTTGTGGCCGCCGCCGACCACCACGACGTCCCAGGTGCGGGCGGCCAGCTCGGGCAGGGGAGCGGGCAGGCCGACCTGCCCGAGGGTCGCGGCCACGGTCGAAGCGCCCATGCCATCTCCTTTGACTGACTGTTCAAACAATAGTGTGGGACCAGGGGCCGGTGGGTCAACCGGGGTCGAGCCAGTCCCCCCGCGTCGCCGCTGGGCCTTACGTCCTATTTACCCCCTAGGGGTATCCTGTACCTGTGGAAAAGTCTTCGAGGAGTCGTTGTAGATGACCGCGAGTCTTCGCTTCGGCCGCATCGCCGGGATCCCCGTCGGGGCCAGCTGGAGCGCCCTGCTCATCGCGTTGCTGATCGCCTGGTCGCTGGCCGGGCGGCTGCTGCCGGTCGAGGTCCCGGGGCTCGCCCCGGCCGCCTACTGGCTGGCCGGCGCGGCCGGCGCCGGGCTGTTCCTCGGCTCGCTGCTGGCCCATGAGATCGGTCACGCCCTGGTCGCCCGGCGGGCCGGGCTGCGGGTCCGGGGTATCACCCTGTGGCTGCTCGGCGGGGTCGCCCAGCTCGAGGACGAGCCGGCCAGCCCTCGCGACGAGCTCCGGGTGGCGATTGTCGGCCCGGCCGTCAGCCTGGCCCTGGCGGTGGCCTTCGGGCTGGTCGCGTTCGCCCTGGTCCTGCTCGGCGGCCCGGCCGTCGCCGTGGCCATCGCCGCCTGGCTGGCTGTCGTCAACACCGTCCTGGCCCTGTTCAACCTGCTCCCGGCCGCCCCCCTGGACGGCGGGCGAGTGCTTCGCGGCCTGCTCTGGCGCCGCCACGGGAGCCGCGTCCGGGCCTCGGTCACCGCCACCAGGGCCGGGGTCTGGGTCGGCGCCGGCCTGGTCGCCTACGGCCTCCTCGGCACCCTTACCGGCTGGGGGATCGGGACCCTGTGGACGTCGCTGGTCGGCTTCTTCCTGGTCACCGCGGCCCGCCAGGAGCGCGACCAGGCGGTCCTGCGCTCGGAGCTGAGCGAGCTGCGGGCCGGCCAGGTCATGACCCCGGTCCCGACGACCGCCCCGGCCTGGTTCACGGTCGACGCCTTCCTGCGGAACTACGTCCAGCCGTGGCGGGCGGCCGCCCTGCCCCTGCGGACCTTCGACGGCCACCCGGCCGGGGTGGTCACCGCGGCCGCGCTGTACGCCGTCCCGATGGACCGGCGCCATCTCGTCCGCGCCGGCGACGTCGCCATCCCCATGTCGGCGCTGGTCCTGGTCGCTCCCGACCAGCCGGTCACCGATCTGGCGGGCCGGCTGGCCAACGACCGGACGGTCGCCGCTGTGGTCGACGGCGGCCAGCTGCTCGGCCTGATCACCACCTCCGACCTGGCCAGGGCGACCCAGGGCTTCCACGCCCGGGCCGTGGCCTGAGCGGAACAACCACCCCGCACGGGTCGTTGCCGGACGGGAGATGACCCACCGCTACCCGCCGCCGCCGTCGCTGGAGGAGCTCGGGCTGGTGCCGCCCGGGGCGGCCGCCGGCGGGCGGCGCTCCGGGGACGACCTGCCCAAGATGAAGAAGTTCCGGTTCCAGCTCCTCGCCGGCTGGATCGCCGGCCAGTTCCCGCCGTGCACGGTGGCCGACGTCGGCGGCGGCAAGGGGCTGCTCACCCACCACCTGGGCCGGGCCGGGTTCCAGGCCGAGGTGGTCGACCCGGTCGACCAGCCGCTCCCGCCCCGCTACCGGGACCTGACCACCGGGCGGCGGGTCCGGCTGGGCGACGCGGACCAGGTGGCCCGCCGCCGGGTCCCGTTCGGGCCCGCCCTCGGCCGGCGCTACGACCTGCTGGTCGCGCTCCACGCCCACGGCTGCAACCTGGCCGTGCTCGACTCCGTGGCCGAGGCCGGCAACAGCTGTGTCGTCCTGCCCTGCTGTGTGGTCGACGAGCCGGCCGGCCCCGGTCCCGGCCAGAACTGGTTCATGTGGCTGGTCGGCCACGCCAGGGGACTGGGCCTGCAGCCCGAGTTCTTCGCCCTCAACTTCCGCGGCCAGCACGTCGGCTTCGCTGTCCGCGGGGACCGCCCGGCCGGCTAGGGCCGCCGCCAGGCCAGCGCCACCACCTCGGTGCCCTTGCGGTCCACCGGGCAGTCGAGGCTGGCCCGCCAGCCGAGCCCGGCCGCGGCGGCCCGCAACCCCGCCGCCTGCCAGGCGGCACAGAGCACGGCCGCCGCCCCGCCGGGGCGCAGCAGCCGGTGCAGCTCGGCCAGGGCCTGATCGGCCAGGGGCCCGACCTCCCGGTCATACGGCGGCTCGGTGGCGACGGCGTCCAGCGAGCCGGCCCGCAGGGGCAGGGCGCGGGCGTCAGCCACCAGGTGGGCGGCGCCGATGCGGCCAAGGCCGTGGCGCAGGCCCGGGTCCAGGTCGGCGGTGATGGTCGTCCAGCCGGCCCCCTCGGCCTCGAGGGCGATCCCGCCGACCCCGGCGAACGGGTCCAGCAGCCGCCCCGGGCCGGCCGGGGCGACCAGGTTGACCAGCAGCCGGGAATCGCACACGGGCAGGCCGCGGCGGGTCAGCGGCCCGCCGCCGCCGCGGTAGCCGCGCACTGGCCGGGGCGGGCCGCCGCCGGCCTCGAACAGGAACTCGCGCCGGTCCGGGGCCCGTTCCCGGTGGCCGGCGGCGTCCTCGGTGTACAGCCGCAGCAGCCGCCACGGGCGGCGCCGCCAGTAGAGGTCGGGCGGCCCGGCGGCCGGGACGAGCCGGTCGACCGCGGTGGTGTAGCCGAGGCGGGGGAGCCGGGCCGTGGCCGCGTCCAGATGCTCCTCGGCCAGCTCGACCCAGACCACCCCGCCGCGCTCTGACAGCGGCCCCCCGGCCGGGGCCGACGGCTCCAGGTCATGCAGCAGGGCCAGGGCCTCGGCCACCGCGGCCGCCCGGGCCCGGCGCCGCGCCGCCCGCAGATGAAAGACCAGCACCCCCGGACCTTACCGGGGCCGGGGGATCGGCCCCAGCCGCCCGGCCCCCTGAAGGGTGCCGGGACACGGTCCTAGGAGGCGGCCCCCTGGAGCGTGCTGGAGAAGTACTCGAGGGCGGTCTTGGTCTTGGTCTGCTGCTCGCCGTACAGGTCGATGCCCCGGTCGGCCAGGAACACCCGGGCCTCGCCGGCGACCTGCAAGGCCTCCTTGGGGTCGCATTTGGTCGACAGCTCCAGGATCCGCTCCCCGTCGGGGTACAGCCACAGCTCGGCCACCATCCGCCGGTCGTAGCCCTTGGGGGTGAACTTGAGCTTGAGGACGTTGATCGGCCCCAGGACCGACAGGTCGTCCATTGCCAGGCCTTCGGGGGCGTGGGCCGCATAGAAGGCCCGTTGCTGCTTGGAGTACAGCTTGCGGATGGCCCGGTCGCCGGCCGCGACCTGCCTGACGGCGTCGCCGGGGCCGATGGCGCCCTTGAACGAGGCCGAGCAGACATAGCCGCCGGGCATGGCGTCGACCTCGACCACCATAGTCTTGGCGTTGCGGACGCTGGGGGGCAGCTCCTCGGGGACGATCGGGCGGAGCTTGACCACGCTGTCGTCGCCGCGGCCCTGGACCCGGCGGGCCCGGACGACCACCCCCCGCTTGTTGAGGCGCAGGTCGGGAGTGTCGAAGAAGAACACCTGGCGGATCTGGGCCTCCAGGGGGTCCATGCCGAGGTCGGTGACGGTGGCGCTGCGATCGGAGTCGGGGACAGTCAGCTTGAGCTCGACGCTGTCGGCGTGGCTGGTCAGGGCCAGCATCTCCTGCAGCTTGGCGTCGGTCAGCCGACGGGTCTTCTTCCTGGTGGCAGGGGGCATGAACGGCTCCTTTCACGGTTCGCGGTCGGCGACCCACGGCCAGCCTGACCCGAGCAGGGCGACCACACATCACCCTTCGAGGATGAACCCGGGGAATCACCCCCGCCTCAGTGCACGACCACCTCGAGGAACACGATGAGCAGGCCGAACAGCCCGTTGACGGCCCCGGCGATCACCGACGTGAGCCAGCTCCAGCGCTGGCGGCGGGCGTACAGCATGCCCCAGGCGAACAGCTCGGCCACGCCCAGCCAGAGGGACAGGCGGATGGCCAGGTCCTGGTCGATCAGGCCACCTGTGCCCAGGGCCAGCACCACCAGAATCGGGACCGGGCCCTCGAGCAACGGTCGCTCCTCGGCCATGGCCGTCCGCACCACCGACCACTCCAGCCGCCGGGCCCCCCGGAGGTGGTGGGAGAGGGCCTGGGCGTACACATGGGCCAGCCAGAACACGAACAGGGTGGCCACCGCCAGCGAGAGCGGCTTGGCGTGGGAGCTGCTGCTCGCCGTCCCGGCGATCACCGCCATGGCCGCGATGATGCCGTAGATCCCCCCGGCGGTGTCAGGGGCGAAGACCTTCCAGCGGGAGGTCCGCGCGGTCGCCTCGGACATCGGCGCTCCTTGCCGTACGGTGACCAAGGTCAGAGCAATGATGCGAGTGCAGGGTCGTGGTCGTCCATCAGTCACAATCCTCTGTCATGGTCCGTCATCGCAGTGACGGACCACCACCAGGCCAATGTGACACCCACTCGAGGAGGACCACCATGGCAGCGGGGATCAGCACCATCATCTATCCGGTCAAGGACCTGGCCAGCGCCAAAGAGCTGTACGGCAGGCTGCTCGGGGCCGAGCCGGCCATGGACGAGCGCTACTACGTCCAGTTCAACGTCGGCGGCCAGCAGATCGGCCTGGACCCCCACGGCCACGCCAAGGGCATGACCGGAGCGGTCCCCTATGTGCTGGTCGACGACATCCAGGCCGCCCTGACCCGGCTGCGCGAGGCCGGGGCCGAGGAGCGCCAGCCGCCCACCGACGTCGGCGGGGGCCGGCTGATCGCCCTGGTCGCCGACGCCGACGGGAACGTCACCGGCCTGATGCAGGACACCTAGCCGGGCACCCGCCGCAGGACGTGCAGCAGGTACGCCTTGCGGTCCAGCGGGTTGTGGTCGGTCCGCGGCCGGGACGGGACCGGACCGCGGACCGGCCGGTAGTGGTCGAAGGCCGACTCCAGCACCCCCTCGCCGCGGGTCAGGCCGGGCAGCTGCTGGGTCAGCGCATGCACCCGGGCGGCCGGGATCTCCCCCTCGACCAGGTACGACGAGCCTCGGGGGGCGGTCGCCCGGGGCACGGCCCGAAGCCCGGCCAGGACGGGCAGGACCTGCCCGAAGGTGTCGGCCGGGAGCTCGAGCTGGAAGCGGTCCATCGGCTCGTAGACCCTGGTGCCGGCCTGGGTGAGGGCGTCCATCAGGACCAGCGGGGTCAGCTGGCGGAAGTCCCTGGCCGTGCTCGACATGCTCTTGTCGAAGGTGGCGTGGGCGTGGCTCTGCCTTGGCGAGTAGCCGGAGTGGGTCATGGTGACGACACAGTCGGTCACCTGCCAGCCGTGGAGCCCCTGGCCCAGGGTCTCGGTCACGGTGTCCTGCACGGCCGCGAAGAAGGCGTACGGCATCGACCCGAGCTCGACCTCGAGCTGGAACGTCACCCCGGCGCCGGGCGGGGCCGGGTCGACCCGCAGCCCGACGGTGGCCAGGAACGGGTTGAGGTCCTTGGCCATGCGCTCGACCGCCGCCCCGGTGCCGACCGGCCGCTCGATGCAGATGGTGGTGCTCTCGCGGAAGCGCACCTCCAGGCCGAAGTCGCCGGCCAGGGTGGCCTGGATGACCTCCTTCTGGACCTCGCCGTAGAGCGACACCGAGACCTCCTGGCGCAGGTCGTCCTGGCGAAGGTTGATCAGCGGGTCCTGCTCGGCCAGCTGGGCCAGGGCGACGTGGAGGGCGCCCCGGTCGGCCGGGCGGCTGGGGACGACCACCGTCTCCAGGGTCGGCGGGGCGAACTGGCGTCCTGTCGCCGGAGCCGGGGCGTGGCCGATCACGTCGCCGATCCGGACCTCGGCCAGCCCCCACAGCTTGCCGATCTGGCCGGCCGCGACCGACGGCCGGGGCACGGCCGCGCCCCGCTCGAACACGCTGATGGCGGTGAGCTTGCCCTCGTGCTCCCCGTGCTGGCCACCGAAGGCCAGCCGGTCCCGCACCCCGATGGTGCCCGAGAACATCCGCACGTAGGCGACCTTCTCGCCGGCCGGGCCCCGCTCGACCTTGAACACCGCCCCCGCGACCGGGCCGCCCGGGTCGCCGTCGGCGGCGGGCAGCAGCTCGGTGATCCCGGCGGTCAGGGCGTCGACCCCGGCGCCGGTCTTGGCCGAGCCGAAGAACACCGGGTGGACCAGGGCCCGGCGGGTCTGGGCGGCCAGCTCACGGCGGAGCCGGCGGTAGGGGAGGGCTGTCTCGTCGGCCAGGTACGCGGCCACCAGCGCGTCGTCGTGGTCGCCGAGCAGGTCGGCCAGCCGGGTGGTGAACCGGTCGTCGGCGGGGCCGAAGGGGGTGAAGCCGGGGTCGCGGGTGCCGAGCCCGCGCACCGAGCCCATGGCCACGACCGCCGGGGTCAGCCGTTCGGCGATGTCCCTCAGGACCCGCTCGTCCGAGGCCCCGGCGCGGTCGAGCTTGTTCACGAACACCAGCGTGGGGAGGCGCAGCCGCTGCAGGGTGCGCATGAGCACACGGGTCTGGGGCTGCACCCCCTCCACGGCCGAGACGACCAGCACGACCCCGTCGAGCACGCCCAGCACCCGCTCCACCTCGGCGATGAAGTCGGGGTGGCCGGGCGTGTCGATCAGGTTGACGGTCGTCTCGCCGACCACGAACGACACCACCGCCGACTTGATGGTGATGCCGCGCTGGCGCTCCAGCGCCAGCGAGTCGGTCTGGGTGCTGCCAGCGTCGACGCTGCCGACCTCGTCGATGACCCCGGCGGCGAACAGCAGCCGCTCGGTCAGGGTGGTCTTCCCGGCGTCGACGTGGGCCAGGATCCCCAGGTTGAGTGTGCGCACGACCGGTCGAGCACAGCAGACGCCCGGGCCGGGAGGCAAGCGATTTGCTGGCGTGCTTAAGATGTCTAGACATATCGCCGGGTCGAGGGTGAGGGGTGCTGGATGCCGACGTCGCACCGGGTGGCCATGCTGGGCACCGGCCTGATCGGGGACTTCTACACCATGACGCTGCACGGCCGGCGTGGCCGTGACCGCGTGCAGGTCGTGTACTCCCGGACCGAGGAGCGCGGGGCGGCGTTCCGGGAGCGGTGGGGCATCCCGTCCTCCACGACCAGCGTCGAGGAGGCGGTCAACCACCCCGAGGTCGACACCGTGGTCGTCGGGCTGCCCAACCACCTGCACGAGGAGGCGGTGACGGCCGCGGCCGCCGCCGGCAAGGCCGTGCTGGTGACCAAGCCGCTGGCCCGCAGCGCCGCCGAGGCCGGCCGGATCTTGGCGTCGGTGGAGCGGGCCGGGGTGTTCGGGGGCTACCTGGAGGACCTGGTGTACACCCCCAAGACCCGCAAGGCGCTGGGCTCGACCCGGTCCGGGGCGGTCGGGGACGTGCTGTGGGTGCGGAGCCGCGAGACCCACCCGGGGCCGCACAGCGCCTGGTTCTGGGACGCCGCCCAGGCCGGCGGCGGGGCCATCGTCGACCTCGGCTGCCACTGCATCGAGATCGTCCGGTCCTTCGTGGGCAAGGGGAACCGGCCGGTCGAGGTCATGTGCTGGGCCGACACCCTGGTCCACCCGATCGAGGCCGAGGACAACGCCATCGCCCTGATCCGCTTCGAGTCAGGCGCCGTCGGCCAGTTCGAGGTCAGCTGGACCTTCCGGGGCGGGATGGACCTGCGCGACGAGGTCGCCGGCACCGAGGGCACGATCTGGCTCAACCACTTCCTGCGCACCGGCTTCGAGATGTTCACCTCCGGCCAGGGCGGCTATGTCGCCGAGAAGGCCGAGGCCGAGGCGGGCTGGCAGTTCCCGGTGGGCGACGAGGTGGCCGAGCTCGGCTACGCCGACATGTTCGCCGACATGTTCGACGCCATGGAGCAGGGCCGCGAGCCGGTCGAGACCCTGTACGACGGCTATGTCGTCAACGCCGTCATGGACGCCTGCTACCGCTCGGCCTCCTCCCGGGCCTGGGTGCCGGTCGAGCTGGAGTGGCGTGGCGGGGTCGCCCCCCGGGTGGCCAGGGCCGAGCGCACCGAGGACGGCCTGGTCGTCATCAAGGAGGAGCACCTGCCCGACGGGCGGCGCAAGCTCATCCTGAAGGACCCGGCCAGCGGCGGCTTCCTCGACCGCGTCCTCGGCTAGACCACGTAGGGGCCGACCGCGTTGCGGGCCAGCAGGAACCCGGCCTTGACCTTCTCGTCGCTGCCCTCGAACCCGCGGTCCTCGTGCTCGATGACGACGCAGCCGTCGTAGCCGGCCTGGTAGAGGGCGGCCAGGAACCGGTCCCAGGGGATCTCGCCGAGCCCGGGCAGGCGCGGGACCTGCCAGCCGATGCCGGCCGACATGACGCCGTGCTCGTACAGCCCCTCCCGGTCGATCTGGAGGTCCTTGGCGTGGACGTGGTGGAGCCGGGAGCCGAACTCGCGCACCACCCGTTCGATGTCGATCATCTGCCAGACCAGGTGGGAGGGGTCCAGGTTGAGCCCAAGGGTGTCGTCGTCGAACCAGCCGAAGATCTCCCGCCAGGTCGCCGGGGCGTAGAACAGGTTGTGGCCGCCCGGCCACTCGTCCTGGCTGAAGATCATCGGGCAGTTCTCGATGGCCAGCTTGACCCCGTGGTCGCGGGCGTAGGCGACCAGCTCGGGCAGGAACCCGCGGGCGGCCTCGATGTTCTCGCGCAGCGGCCGGGTCGCGTCGGCCCCGACGAAGGTGTTGACCACCGGGACCCCCAGCTTGGCCGCCCCGCCGATGAGGACCCGCAGATGGTCCAGGGCCTCGGCGCGCACGGCGGGGTCGGGGTGCAGCGGGTTGGGGTAGTAGCCGAGGCCGCTGATCTGGATGCCGCGGCCGGCCAGGTCCCCGGCCAGGTCCTTGGCCTGGGCGTCGGACAGGCCGGCGACGTCGATGTGGGACACCCCGGCGTAGCGGCGGGCGGCGCCGTCCCTCCGGGGCCAGCAGGCCACCTCGAGGGCGGCGAAGCCGTTGCCGGCGGCCCAGTCGGCGACCTCGGTGAGCGGGGTGTCGGGGAAGGCGGCGGTGAGCAGCCCGAGCTTCATGGTGCGTCCCTCCTGACTGGCGCCCAGGTCCTGGACCCGGCGGACTCGGTCACGGCCTGGCAGACGAGGGCAACGTCGTGCCCGTCGGCGAAGGTGGGGTAGGCGGGGTCGGGGGCGGGCCGGCCGGCGGCGACGTCGGCGTAGACGGCCGCGAACAGCCCACGGAAGGTGTCGGGGTAGCCCTCGACGTGGCCGGCCGGGTAGCCGGTGACGGCCGCCCCCAGCTCCGACATCAGCGCCGGGTCCTTGGGGACGAGCTCGTTGGGGCGGCCCCGGTGCCCGACCCACAGGTACTCCGGCTCCTCCGAGACGAAGGCCAGCGACCGCCGGGAGCCGTTCAGCTCCCAGCTGAGCCGGTTCTTGCGGCCGGCCGACACCTGGCTGACCGAGCACAGCCCCCGCATGCCGCCCTCGAGGCGCAGCAGGATGCCGGCGGCGTCGTCGCTGGTCATGGGCTCCCGGACCCGTTCGACGTCGGCGGCCACCCCGGCCCCGGCGAAGGTGCCGACCTCGCCCAGGGGGTGGTTGCGCTCGGGCACGAAGGTGTGGAGGTCGGCCAGGACCTCGGTGACCCGGCGGCCGGCGACGAAGCTGACCAGGTCGATCCAGTGCGACCCGATGTCGGCCACGGCCCGCAGGCCGCCCTGGCGGCTGGCGACCAGCCGCCAGTTCCAGTCGGTCTCCTCCAGCAGCCAGTCCTGGTGGTAGCTGCCGGTGACATACCGGGGCTCGCCGATGTCGCCGGCCCGGACCATCCCGGCGGCGTTGTGGTTGTGGGGGGCGAACCGCAGGTTGAAGCAGACGGCGTTGACCAGCCCGCTGGCCGCGGCCAGCGCGACCAGGGCGGCCGTCTCGGCCGCGGTGACCCCGAGCGGCTTCTCGCAGACGACATGGCGGCCGGCCCGCAGGGCGGCCGCGGCCTGGGTGGCGTGGACGTCGTTGGGGCTGGTGACATGCACGGCGGCCAGCGAGTCGTCGGCGACCAGGGCCTCGACCGAGTCGTAGGCGGTGGCCAGCCCGAGCCGGCCGGCCACCTCCCGGGCCCGGGCCGGGGTGCGGCCGGCGACCCCGGCGACCTCGACCCCGAGCCGCCGCAGGGCCTCGGTGTGGGTCTCGGCCATCCAGCCGGTGCCGACGATCCCGACCCGGATGCCGGCGACCTGGCCCATCTCAGGCCCCCCGCTGGCCCGTGAGCCGCACGTACACCCAGGCCAGGGCCAGGACGATCAGCCCGTAGAGGATCTGGCGGAACGCCTCGGTGGTGTCGAGGGTGAGCAGCAGCCGGTTGAGCACGGTCAGGATCAGCGCCCCCAGGATGGTGCCGGTGTAGCCGCCGACCCCGCCCAGGATCGAGGTCCCGCCGATCACCGCCGCCGCCACCGACGGCAGCAGGTAGGCGTTGGTCTGGTCGGGGCCGACCGACCCGCTGATGCCGGAGAACAGCAGCCCGCCGAGCGCCGCCAGCAACGCCGACAGGACGTACACGGCCAGCAGGACCTGCCAGATGCGGACCCCGGCCAGGCGGCAGGCGATCGGGTTGTCGCCGACCGCGTAGACGGCCCGGCCCAGCCCGGTGCGCGACAGCCCGAAGATCAGCACGGCCGCCACCAGCGCCCACACGAGCACGTTGTTGGGCACGGGGCCGAACAGGGTCCCCGAGGCGACGGTTCGCAGGACCGGCAGCAGCCGGGTCGACCCGGACAGGAAGCCGTCGCCGACCAGGCCGACGGTGACCACCCCGAGCAGGACACTGGCCATGCCGAGGGTCATGATCAGCGGGTTGACCTTGAAGACCCCGACCCCGACGCCGTTGACGGTCCCGACGGCCAGGCCGACGAGCAGGGCCAGGCTGAGGGCGACCAGCGGCCCCTGGCCGCTCTGGTTGGCGGCCACATAGGCGGCGAAGTTGGCCGTCATGACGGTCGACAGGTCGATCCCGCCGGTCAGCATGCACAGCGTCTGACTGGCCGCCAGGATGGCCAGGGGGCAGGCCAGCAGCAGGGTCGAGCGGACCCCGTTGGGGGTGAACATGCCCGGGGCGACCAGCCCGGTGACGACGTACAGGAGCAGCAGGACGCCGCTCAGGGCCACGGCCGGGCGGTCGACCAGCGTCTGGCGCCAGTCCCGGACGGCCGGGTCGGCCACGACGGTGGTCATCTCGCCCTCCGGGGGACCTGGAGCAGGCCGCCGATCATCACGACCACGATGATGATGACCCCGCGGGCGACCTCGGCGTAGTTGGGGTCCCAGCCCAGCCCGAGCATCAGCGGGGCGATCAGGGCCAGGCAGAACGCGGCCAGGACGGGGCCGAGCAGGGTGCCCGACCCGCCCATCAGGGCCACCCCGCCCAGCACGACCGCGGCCACGCTGGTCAGGGTGGCGGTGGCCCCGATGGAGGCCCGGGGCTCGCCGCTGCCGGTGAAGGCGGTGGTGACCAGGCCGGCCAGCCCGGAGAAGAGCCCGCCCATCACATAGGCGGCGACCCGGGTCCGGCCGACGTTGAGGCCGGACAGGAAGGCGGCGGCCCGGTCGCTGCCGACGGCGTAGGTGGCGATGCCGAGCCGGCTGCGCTTGAACGGCACCCAGACGAGAAGGAAGATCCCGGCCAGCCACAGGGTCGCCGGCAGGGGCTGGTCGAACCCGCCGACCAGCAGCTCCTGGAACCGCGGGTTGGTGCCGCCGCCGGGGCCGTCGAGCACGATCAGGGCGAGGCCGGCCAGGATGAAGCTGGCGGCCAGGGTGACCACGATGTCGGGGACCCCCGAGACCACGGCCACGGCCCCGATGATGCCGGACAGGACCATGGCAACGGCCACGACCAGCAGGGCGACCAGCACCACCGGCCCAAGGTCCTGGTCCAGCATGAGGCGGGCGGCGATGCAGTTGGTCAGGACCATCATCGCCCCCACCGACAGGTCGATCCCGCCGGAGATGACGATCACCGTCTGGGCCATGGCCAGCAGGGCCAGGGTCATGGTGCCGGCGACGATGCCGCGGACCTCGAAGGCCCCGAACGCCGGGATCTGGGAGGAGCGCCACAGGATCAGCGCGCCCAGCAGCACGGCCACCCCCACCACCCAGCCCTGGCGGCGGGCGAACCGTTCCAGCCGGCCGGTCGGGCGGGGGAGCGGGGTGGCCACCTCGGCCCGGGGGGTGGCCGTCATACCGCCGTCACCTCCAGGCCGTGGGCGGCGGTGAGCAGGTCGGTCTCGGACGCCGTCGGTGGCAGCTCGGCCACGATGGCCCCGTTGTGGAGCACGGCCGCCCGGTCGCAGACGAGCCCGATCTCGCGCAGCTCGCTGGTGAACATGACGATGGCCGCGCCGGCGTCGGCCAGCTCCCTGACCAGGTCGTAGATCTGGTGCTTGGTGCCGACGTCGATGCCCCGGGTCGGGTCGAACAGCAGCAGGGTCCGGAACCCGGCGGCCAGCCAGCGGCCAATGGTCAGCTTCTGCTGGTTGCCGCCGGACAGCCGCCGGGCCTGGGCGGCGGCCCGGGTGTCGATCGACAGCCGGGTGACCGCCTCGGAGACCTGGCGCCGTTCCCGGCCGGTGTTGATCGGCCCCCAGCGGCGTACCCGGTTGAACAGGGGGATGGCGATGTTCTCCCGGATCGGCCGCTGGGGCAGCAGGGCGGCCAGCCGGTTGCTCGGCACCAGCACGACCCCGCGGCGGATGGCGTCATAGGGGTGCCGGGCCCGAAGGGGCCGGCCCTCGACCAGGAGCTCGCCGCCGGCGGCCCGGGCGTTCCCGGACAGGATCTCGAACAGCCGGTCCTGGCCCTGGCCCTCGAGCGCGGCCAGGCCGAGGACCTCCCCGGCCCGGACCTCGAAGGAGACGCCGGCGTCCTGGCGGTCGATGAGCAGGTCGCGCACGACCAGCCGGGGCGCCTCCTCCTCGTCCCGCTCCCGGGCCGCCCGCCGCTCCCTGGCCACGTCCCGGACCCCGGCCGAGGCCTCGCCGAGCATGGCGGCCACGATCTGGCTCTCCCCGCCCTCCCCGGGGTGGAAGGAGGCCACGTTGCGGCCGTCGCGCAGGACGGTGCACATGTCGCAGTGCTCGCGGACCTCGGCCAGCCGGTGGGAGATGAACAGCACCGACCGGTCGCGCTTCTTCCAGCGGCCCATGATGGCGAAGACCCGCTCGGACAGGTCGGGGGGCAGGGCGGCGGTGATCTCGTCCAGCACCAGCAGCTGGGGGTCGAAGACCAGGGCCCGGGCCAGGTCGAGCATCCGCAGGAACGGCAGGGGGATGTCGCGGACCTGCTCGTCCAGGTCGAGGCCGTCCAGGTCCATGGCGGCCAGCTCCCGCCGGACGTCGGCCACCTCGACCCCGGTGAGCCGGAGGTTCTGGGCCACGGTGAGGTCGCGGATCAGGGCCGGGTCCTGGTAGACCGGGGCCAGGCCTCTGGCCCTGGCCTCGGTCGGGCTGCGCAGCAGCACCGGCTCGCCGTTGACGGCGACGGTGCCGCTGTCGTTGCGGAGCACGCCGGTGAGGATCTTGACCAGGGTCGACTTGCCGGCGCCGTTGGCCCCGAGCAGGGCGTGGACCTCGCCCGGGGCCACCGACAGGTCGACCGCCCGCAGAGCGACCACCGGGCCGAACGCCTTGGCCACGGCGGTCGTCTGCAGGAGCGGTTGTGACATCAGAGGGTCAGGTGTCGAGCTACTCGCCAGGGCCCTTGCAGGCGAACAGCTGGTCGTTGGAGTAGGTGGTGTACGGCTTCACCGACACGGCCGCGCTGAAGCTGGCGTCGCGGTCGGGGAAGCTGTTGGCCTCAAGGGTCGACTTGCTCGTGGCGACGTCCCAGACCTCAGGGGTGAGCAGCGTCTCGCGCTCGACCTTCTTGCCCTGGAGCACGTCAAGGGCGATGGCCGTGCCGACCCCGCCGATGACCGCCGGGTTGGTGACGGCCGCGCCCGGCGACCCGTCCAGCAGCTGCTGGATGAACTGGTTGTTGTCGGCCCCGACGACCGGGACCGGGTCCTTGCCGACGGTCTTGAACGCGTTGACCACGGTGTAGTCGATGCCCGAGGTCCACACGCCGTCGTAGTTGCCGGAGGTCAGCTCCTGCACGGCGATGTCGCCGCCCTTGGTGAAGTCCCAGCCGGTGAAGACCTCCTTCGTCTTGATGCCCGGGTTCTTGGCCATGACCTCCTGGAAGCCCTTGTCGCGGTCGGAGTCGGCGGGCACGCCGTCGATCCCGCGCATGTACAGGACGTTGCCCTTGCCGCCCAGCTTCTCGGCCAGCCACTGGGCCCCGAGGCGGCCGTAGGCGACCTGGTCGTTGGTGGCCACATAGGCCGTCGGGGCCGACACGGCCTGGTCGACGGCCACGACCACGATGTTCTTCTTGGTCGCCTGCTCGATCACCGGGTTGAGCTTCTCCCGGTCGGACGGGTTGACGATGATGGCGTTGGCACCCTGGGAGATCAGGTTCTGGAGGTCCTGGATCTGCTCGGTCGGGCCGCCGTTCTTGGAGATGGCGATGACCTTGCTGACCTTGCCGCTGGCCAGCGCCTGGGCCTTGACCGAGCAGATCATCTGCTCGCGCCAGCCGTTGCCGGCCAGGGTGTTGCTGACGCCGATGACATAGTTGCCGCTCTGGCCCGACCCGGCCCCGCTCCCACTCGAGGCCGCGTTGTCGTCGCCACCGCCGCAGGCCGTCACGGCCAGGCCCATGGCGGCGACCAGGATGCCGACCCGCATCCAGCTGGGACGCCTCATGCGTGCTCCTCCCTTCCTGCGAGCACCCGCGCCAGGCGGCGCGCGTGCTCGTCGTAGGCCGCGTCGAACAGGCGCGCGGACTCCTCGTTGCCGACCACCGACCCGCTGGTCAGCACCGGTGGCATCCCGCCGCGGGCAACCAGCAGCCGCGCGGTCCGGACCTTGATCTCGTTGACGACGGCCACCCCGGCCACGCTCGAGCCCGGCCCGACCGGGGTGGCCAGGCCGTCGATGGAGACGAGCGCGTCCCCGATCGGGGTGCCGAGGTCGATGACCACGTCGGCGTGGTCGAGCAGCCGGGTGCCGGAGGAGTGGCCGGCGGCGGCCGCCCGGGACTCGGCCACCGAGGTCACCGCGACCACCGGCAGGCCGCGGCGGCGCGCCCCCATGGCCATCTCGATCGGGTTGGCGGTGACGCCGCGGGCGCTGAACACGACCATCGCGTCCGGCGGCGACAGGTGGAAGTTGCGCAGGATGACCTCGGCCAGCCCCTCGACCCGCTCGATGAACATGGCCTGGCGCTGCCCGTTGGTGCCGACCACCTGGGTGTGGAAGGTGGTCGACAGCTCGACCATCGGGTGGAAGCCGGGATAGGACCCGTAGCGGGGGAACATCTCCTCGACCGACATGCGGCTGTGGCCGGTGCCGAAGAGGTGGACCAGGCCGCCGCCGCCGATCGCCGTGGCGCAGATGGCGGCGGCCTCGTCCAGGGCCGCCCCCTGGGTCGCGTCGAGCTTCTCGAGCAGCGCGATGGCCGCCCGTGTCCAGCCGGTCGCGGCCACCCCGCCGCCTACTTGTCTAGACATGATCGAGACCATATCGTGGAGCCATGGCGCCGTCAACGAACGTCCACAAGACCGGACAGACCCGCTACCGGGCCATCGAGGAGTACCTGAGATCGCTGGTGGAGGGGGCCGGGCCGGGGGACCCGCTGCCCAGCGAGGCCGAGCTGTGCGAGCGGTTCTCCGTCAGCCGCATGACCGTGCGCCAGGCCCTCCAGGAGCTGACCAACGACGGGCTGGTGGAGCGCCGGCGAGGGCAGGGCACCTTCGTCGCCCACCGCCCGGTCCACCGGCATCCGGGGGTGTTCCTGTCCTTCACCGAGGAGATGAACCGGCGCGGGGTGCAGGCGACCAGCCGGCTGCTGTCGGCGGGCATGGACGACCCCCGCCGGCCCGAGACCCTCGACCTCGGGCTCGCCCCCGACAGCCAGGTCGTCCGGGTCGTGCGGGTCCGGCTGGCCGACGGCGTCCCGGTCGCCCTGGAGGACGCGGCCCTGGTCCCCGAGCTCGGCTGGGTCCTTGACGTGGACCTGGGCGGCGGGTCGCTGCACGGCGCCCTGGCCAGCCGGGGGGTGGTGGCCACCCGGGCCACCGGGACGATCACGGCCCGCCTGGCCCGGGCCAGCGAGACCGAGCTGCTCGACCTCGCCCCCCAGTCGGCCCTGCTGGTCGAGCTGCGGATCCTGTTCGACCAGGACGGGCGGGTGTTCGAGCGCACCGAGACCCGCTATGTGGCCGACCGCTACGTGATCGACGTCGTCCACACCCACCCCTGACCGGCCCGGCCCCGTGGCGGGTCAGCGCCCGGTGCGCTCCCGGGCCCACAGGGCGGCGCCGATGGCCCCGGCGCCGGGGCCGAGGGCCGCCGGCACGATCGCGTAGGAGGCCGGGTCGACCAGGGGCGCGGCCGCGGCCACGGCCGCCCGCAGCGGCCCGAAGAGCTGGTCCCCGGCGCCCGCGACCCCGCCCCCGACCACCACCCGTTCCGGCCACAGCACGGTGAGCAGGTTGGCGATCCCCACGGCGAGGCGGCCCACGGCCTCCCCGACCGCGGCCGCGGCCCGCTGGTCGCCGGCCGCGGCCGCGGCGAACACCGCCTCCGGGGTGTCGCGGCCCCCGGCCCGGCAGAGGGCGGCCCCGGCCGCGAACGCCTCGACACAGCCCCGGTTGCCGCAGCCGCAGGGGGGCCCGTCCACCTCGATGACCTGGTGGCCGAGCTCGCCGGCCCGGCCCGAGGGGCCGAAGCGCAGGCGTCCGTCGACGACCACCCCGCCCCCGACCCCGGTCCCGAGGGTCAGGCAGACCACTGTCGGGCAGCCGGCGGCCGCCCCCATCCGGCTCTCGGCCAGGGTGAAGGCCCGGGCGTCGTTGATCAGGGCCACCGGCACGCCCAGGCCTGCGGCCAGCGGCTCCCGGAACGCCTGGCCGGTCCAGGCGGCCGGCAGGTTGGGCAGGAGCACGATCCGCCCCGAGGCCTCGTCGAACAGCCCGGGCACCCCCACCCCGGCGGCCACCACCGGCCCATGCCCGGCCACCAGCCGGGCCCCGGCGGCGGCCAGCCGGCCCACCACCTCGCCCGGGTCGCCCGTGCCGGTCGGGATGGTCGCGGTGGCCAGCAGCCTGGGGGGGTCCGGGGGACCGCCGGGGTGGTCCCCCGGTGGGTCGGGCCGGCCGGCCCCGGCCTCGACGACGGCGAGCTTGCTGTTGGTCCCGCCGACGTCGATGCCGAGGTAGCGCGAGGTCACCGGCCCTGCCGGGCCTTGAGGTCGTCGATGATGGCGGCGGTGGCGGTGGCCCCGCACCGGTCCATGCCCGCGTTCAGCCCCTCGATCAGCAGGTCGAGGGTGCGGATGCCGCCGGCCGCCTTGATCTTGACCCGCTCGGACACGCTGGCCCGCATCAGCCGCAGGTCGTCCATGGTCGAGCCGGACGGCGCGTACCCGGTCGAGGTCTTGACGTAGTCGGCCCCGGCCTGCTCGGCCAGCTGGCAGCCCCGGACCTTCTCCTCGTCGGTCAGATAGGCGTTCTCGAGGATCACCTTGACGACGGCGTCCCGGTCATGGGCGACCGCGACCACGGCGGCGATGTCGTCCTGGACATAGGCGTCCTTCTTGGACCGCAGCCAGCCGATGGGCAGGACCATGTCGAGCTCGGCGGCCCCGTCGTCCAGGGCCAGCTCGGCCTCGGCGGCCTTGATGGCGGTGGTGCTGGAGCCGTGGGGGAAGCCGACCACCGTGCCCACCAGGACCCCGCTCCCCTCCAGGGCGTCGCGGCACTGGCCGACGTCCAGGGGCCGGCAGCACACCGAGGCGACCTGGTAGGCGGCGGCCAGGTCGCAGCCGGCCATGACCTCGTCCAGGGTCAGCTCGGGCCGCAGCAGCGAGTGGTCGATCGTCTTGGCGACCTTCTCCACGGTGATCGTCTCGACGGTCCAGGGGTCGGGCATCGGTCCTCCAGTCTCTGGGGCTCGGGCGGGAATGGGGTCAGCTCACGCTCCAGCCGCCGTCCACCGTCAGCACCTGGCCGGTGACGGCCCGGCTCTCGTCGCTGCACAGGTAGACGGCGGCGCCGGTCACATCGGCGGCGTCCAGGAACCCGCCGGCCAGCGGCTGGCGGCGCTCGGCAAAGGCCACGCTGGCCGCGTCGGCGGCCGCCCGGGCGCTCATCGGGGTCCGCACCAGCCCCGGGGCCAGCGCGTTGACCCGGACGCCGCGCTCGCCGTAGTAGGACGCCATCGCCCTGACCAGCCCGACGGTGGCCGCCTTGGCGGCCGCGTAGGCGTGGGTGGCGAACAGCGACGGGGTGGGGGAGCGGGCGAGCACGCTCGACATCAGGACCACCGAGCCGCGGCTCCCCGCCGGCCCCGGCGCCTGGCCGAGCATGGCCCGCAGCGCCTCCCGGGCGGCCAGGAACGCCGGGGTCGCGTTCAGGGCCAGGGTGCCCTCCCAGGCGGCCAGCGACAGCTCGTGCACCGGCCCGTCGCCGAGCGGACGGCCGCTGGCCCCGGCCACCGCGTACAGGGCGTCGATCCGCGGGCAGGCGGCCCGCACCGCGGCGAAGGCGGCCTCGGCGGCGGCCTCGTCCCGCAGGTCGGCCACAGCGAACGGCAGCCCGAGGGCCTGGCACTGGTCGCGGTCGCTGGCCACCACCCAGACCTCGGCCCCCTCGGCGGCGAACCGCCGGGCCGCGTCCGCGGCCATCCCGGTCGCCCCGGTCACCACGCACACCTTCCCGGCCAGGCGGCTCACGGCCTGAGCTCCAGGGCGGCCGCCGGGTTGGCGACCCAGATGGCGTCCATCACCGCCGGCCCGAGCTCGCCGGCCAGGCGCCGGCCC
>JASLIH010000420.1 GCA_030152105.1 Actinomycetes bacterium | reverse complement strand
AGCATCGGTTGCTACGGGTGTTGGTGGTCGTCAGCGGGGAGGGGCGACCCCGCCGGGCGTGGGAGGCGGTCGGTGGAACGCAGTGCGCCGACGTACACGCCGGCCAGGACGAGCAGCCCGCCCAGCAGCAGTCCGGGACCGAGTGGCTCGTTGTCCAGCCATGCCGAGAGCAGCACGGTCACGAACGGGATGAGCACGAACGCGTACGCCGCTCGGGACGCGGCCCAGTAGTGGAGGACCACCAGGTACAGCACGAACACCACTACCGAGCCGGCTACGACCAGGTAGGCGACGGCCGCCCAGGTTGCCGCCCGCTGCGGAAGCAGGTGTGGCTCGCCAGCGAGCACCGACCCGGCCACCAGCAGCGCCGCGCCGGCGGTCATCCCGACCGCGTTCATGGTCACCGGGTGGACAGGGGGGAACCGGCGAACCAGCACCGCCGCCTGGGCGATGCACACCGCGCTGGCCACGGCAGCCAGCAGCGAACCCAGCGGCACCGATGCACCCATCGGTCCCTGCGAGATGACGGCGACCCCCGCGAGCGCGAGCAGGGTGCCGATGACCGCCGCGAGACGCAGGCGCTCCTGGCGTTGCGCCACCGCCAGCAGCAGCGTCGCAAGCGGCACCAGAGCCAGAAGGGTCTGGCCGAGCCCGGCGTGCAGCCGGACCAAGGCGTAGTAGGCGAGGGCGAAGGCGGCGCCGAAGTTCAATGCGCCGTACAGCAGCGCCCCGGTCAGGGCCTGCCCGCGCGGAAAGGGCAGTCGCAGTACCGCCATGATCACCAGTAGCAGGGCGGCGGCTAGGGAGAACCGGAGGCCGGCGCCCCACAGGGGAGGAAGCTCGCGGTTGCTGAAGCGGATGGAGACCCCGTTGCCGCCGGCCAGCAGGGCGCCAGCCACGAAGCAGGCGAGCGCCACCCGCTCACGGTTGCCGGTCATGCGCCAACGCTACGCTGCGGCAATCCCGATCCCAACCCCTTTCATCAAGCCAAGCCCGGTGAACGACGGTTCTGCCGGAGGGGCGCCGACGCAACGAACGCTGCAATACGAGGGGGGGGCGGGAGTAACTAGGGGCCTAGTTGCCTGACTTGCTTGATCATCCGTTTGATCATCCAGACGATCCGACGGGACCCTACTGGATCCGACCAGATCGACGAGGCATCCAACGTGAGCAGGCCAGATCCGTCTGGAGCCGACCAGATCGACGCAGAGCACCAGGCTACGGATCTGGCGGTTGGGGGTTCGAATCCCTCGCGGCGCGCACCATCAGCCCAGGTCAGCGACCTGGGCTGCTTGTTTTGCTTGCCTTGAGTCAACGGATCGTCCGGTGTCCACGTCGACCGTCCCGTACGGAGAATCCAGATCCGCCGTGACGGTGGGGTAGAGCATCTCCACGGTCCTGGTTCCGTCGACCGCGACAACGGTGCGTAGAGGCCAACCGCTCATCCTTGCCCCGTGTCGACCCCGGCCTTTCCGTACGGGACGGGAAGGTTAGCCTCCACGGTCGGGAACACGGTCTCCACGTCCCTTCTGCCGTCGGGGCCGGTGATGATGGTCCGCCGGCCGCGGAAGGCGAAGGTGAATGCGGTGCCGAGCGGAGCCTGGAGCGCGACCCCGCCGAAGGTGTCGCGGACGGTCACCGAGCCGGTGGTGATGGGCGCCCCCGTGATCGCGTCCGACGCGGTGACGGTGTGCGGCGCGGGGAACTGTCGGACTGGGTAAGGGGTGATGCGCGTGACCGCCTGCCCGGACACGGTCGGGGCGCGTAGCCGGGAAAGGATTGAGACCACCTGCGCCTGCAGGGTGGGGTCCCACAGCGCCTCGGCGTGGTTGAGCGGGTTGGTCGTGTGCGAGGCGGAGAACGGCCGTTGGCCGAGCTGCGGCCGTGGTGGCCGGGGTGCCCGGCCAGCCACGGATCCCTGAAGAACCTGGCCGCCGACTGGACCCCCTGAAGGCGGTTCCGCGTCTCCCGCAGTTCCGCGACGAGCCGGTCGAAGCCGATCTGGCCCATGGGTTCCAGCTCGTCCGGCGCGTCGCCGACCCCGTGGAGCTCGGCCAGCCACCCGGCGAGATGCCGTGCGTCGTAGACCGCCGAGACCACGGCGCTCTCCTTGGCCGAACGCCACCGGCGGGCGTTCCAGTCCTCCACCGCCTTGTTGAGGAACAGGAGCGTCGCCAGCGTCGCCACGGCCAGCCCGGCGATCTCGGACAGGACGTTCACCTGGAACGGGTAGCGGTCCACCCAGGAGGTGCCTTCCAGGCCTACGCCGACGGCGAGGGTGGCCGCGGCGACCGCCACGAGCAGACCGATGAGCCAAGGGGGTGGTGACGTGGACACGGCCGGCCATCCCTTCTGAAGGGGGTTTGGCCGGAGCCTACTGGCGCCGTCAGGACGGCGGCGGACGATGCCGCGGAAGCCCAGGTGGGAGGTGCCGCAGTCGACCGCCTTGGGCATGCGGGCGGCCGGGCGGTAGCGGCGGCAGTACTTGGGGCGCACAGGTGGGAGCCGCCCTTCCAGACCTTGCGAGGGATGGCGGCCGGTTCGCGGCTGCGCTCGCTCCAGCCGGGTGGGTTGGCGACGGTGCAGCAGGCGTGGGCCAGCTCGCCGCGGGCCGCAGGTCGTCGGTTCGAATCCGACCTCGGGCGCCACCTCACGGCCGCCATAGCGCCAATGGACCCTCTGAGGCACGTCGGAACCGGGCTTGTCGCCCCGCGGCGAGAGGTGCTGAGCGTCACATCCAGCCGGTGATGG
>JASLIH010000413.1 GCA_030152105.1 Actinomycetes bacterium | reverse complement strand
GGGGGTTCCGGTCCCGTCCGGTCGCGGACGCCTCCGGCGCTCCGGTCCCCCGCGACCAGGGACCATCTACCGGCCGGGCACGGCAAGGCCGATCAAGGCCATGACCACGTTCATGCCATGCAGGTTCGGCTATCACTCCGCCGGTGGCTGTTGGTCCCGGCTGGGCTGCGAGGGCCGGGCTGGGCCACCGGCGGGCGCGAGCACGCCGACCAGCCCGCCCGCGATGGTGGCGAGGATCGTGGTGAATGAGTCCGGCACGGGGATACCGTTGTAGATGAACGTCGTCCAGGCGATGGCACCGATGACGAAGTCGAGGCCAAGGGCCGCCACGATCGCGAGATACAGCCAATCGGGTAGGCCGCTTGAGTTGCATCTGCATCACCTCTGTGGTCCCGGGAACTCCTCTCGTGATTGTGCTCCGGGTTGCGGAGCTTGTGATAGTTCGATAGCTGCGTCGGCAACGCCGACCCCTTGCTCCCAAAGCCAGATCGGAAGCTGCTGTCACCTGCGAGGATGGCGAACGGCGCAGGTCAAGGCTGCTTGGTCGTTGTCCGGCATCGATTCGTCATCCGCCGTATTGCGCTTGGCGGCACGATCGTGACAATCTCCACCATAGTGTCAGTCTCCATGTCCATCCCAGATGAGGAGGAAGGCCGCATGACCCGCCTCCGCCTCCTCCTGGCCACCCTCACCGTCCTGACCGCCCTGGTAGCCACGGTCCCGGCCGTCGCCCAGCCCGGCGGCAACCCCATCCCCGGCAACGGTGGCGTGTTCGAGTTGGCCTGGACCGGGGACATCAGCCCCCCCGTCGGTGAGCCCCGCGGCGACGACTACGGCACCAGCGAACTCGCCCTG
This sequence comes from Actinomycetes bacterium, assembly GCA_030152105.1. The sequence goes on along the minus strand of JASLIH010000413.1, from coordinate 2,736 downwards.
GGCGGCCAACCCGACGCCGTCGCCCTCCCCGGCGACCTTGTCTACGAATGCGGCAGCCCAGCCGCGTTCACCTCACCCGTCGGCTACCAGGGCAGCTGGGGGCGCCTCAAAGGCATCAGCTACTTCCCCGCCCTCGGTAACCACGACGTCTGCGAACCCGGCCCCGGCGCCCCCTCCTGGCGGGCGTATTTCGCCGACCAGCTCGCCAACCTCCCCTGCACCCAGCTAGCTCCACCCTGCCGTCCCGACCTCGGCTACTACGACCGTGACCTCGACGTGGACTCAGACGGCCGCCCCGACTGGTACATCCTGGTGCTGGACGCTAACTGCCAGCGGTTCAACGGCTCGACCGGGGACACCGAGACGGCCTCGTGCGGGGATGGGAGCCCCCAGCATGAGTGGCTGAAGGCGGCCATGGGCCGCCGCCATGGCGGTCAGACGAGCGGCCAGAAGTGCTCCATCGCCATCTGGCACCACGAACGCTGGGGCACCACCACCTTCGGGGACGACCCCGTCACCCAGCAGTTCATCCTCACCCTCAACCACTTCCACAACGACATCATCCTGTCCGGCCACGCCCACGCCCTCGCCCGGCTGGGCGCGATGACCTGGGACGGCCACCTCGCCGCAGAGGGGCAAGGGCAGCGCCAGATCACCGCCGGGGTCGGGGGCCGCAGCCGCCTGCCGTTCCGGGTCAACCCGCAACGGGAAGGCACCCGGTATCGCTCCAACACCAACTACGGGATCGGCTGGCTGCGGCTGACCGCCAGCCAGAGCTCGGCCGGGTGGACAGGGGGCTCCTGGACGCATGAGTTCCGGCTGGTCGGCAACGACGGCCAAGGTTCCACCGTTGATCAAGCCACCGCGGGATGCTGGCCATGAGCGTGACGGTCTGGCCCTGCCACGCCAGTGATCTGTACGCTAGCCTGGTTCGCTGCCCCGGCTGTGGCCACCGTCGTCATGTCCTGTGGGCCCGGTCCTGTGAGTGGGCTTGTACCCACGAGGGCCGACCCGCCTCCGAGCAGGGGAGGCTGCCATGGCCCGCATGACCACCCGCCGCGCCGTCCTCATCGGCATCCTCGCCGGCGTCCTCGTCGGCATCGGGGTCGCGGCCCTGGCCTGGATCGTCGCCGACAGGAACCGTCAACCCGAGCACCCCCTGGCCGCCGCCACAACGACGATCCCGCCGGGCGCCACCCAACCGACGATTCCGCCACCCCCCACCGCCACCGCCCTGGCCGCCACCTCCAGCACGGTCATAGCCACCGGCAAGACCACCCGCGACCCCAACACCTTCACTACCGGCACCGTTGCCGGCCCCATCCAGGTGCGTGTCATCGGCGAGTCCTCCTGCCAGGGGTTCGCCGGACAGGGATGGCGGGTCCGCTACCAGGTCACCAACGACGGCCCCCGCCGCACCGGGCCGGTGCTCGCCCAGGTCGACCTCCAACCCCCCGTCCAGCTCAAGCCCACCCTGACCCTGGGCCGCGGGGGGCGTCATGAGGAGACGGTGCTGCTGGTGGGGAGCGGGGAGCTGATCACCGTCACCTGGCAGGGAGTGACGTCGTTCCCCATGGAGGTCCAGGCGTGCCCGACCAACCCGGCCGACGAGCGCGCCGCCGGGCAGGTCACGACCACAACATGAGGGGCCCTGATAGACCGGAACGCCATCAATGAGGCGATGAGGCCGCCCTGGTCGCCCTGTTGAGTCTCCCTAGGCCCAGTGGGAACTCGCGAGCGCCGCCACGCTACCAGGGCCTCGGCTGGCCCCAGAGACCGGCCAGGACACCACCGCATGCGACCCTGGTCGCCCATCCTGCCTCGCTGGTCGCCCAGCAGGACCCAATGCAAGGACTGCCGGGGCGGGCCACGAGGCCCTCGCCACCGCACTCCCCAGGCCGGCTGGTACTGCCGCGACGAGTTCCAGCGCAATGCCAGCATCAGCATCTGCCGCGTCAGCTGAACGCTCTGAGCGTCGGCCGCGACCGCTCCACCTCGAAGGTGGCCCCATGAGTGGGTCGCCTTCGAGCTTGGAGCCCACCCGATAGGCCAAGGCAGGGATGGGTTCTGATACCGCTATGCAATCGACGATCTGAGGCATGCCCACGACCCTGGGGTTGCAAAGCGGCTGCTCAGAGGCATTGTTCCGACTCAGGAAAGGAAGCGCCCTCAGACCTTATCCCCAGACGGGATGCATCTGATTGGGCTGACATTGCGAAACCAGTGACCAGCGTATCGGCTGGTCACCGGGCCGATTTGTGGCCTGGCTGGACTTGAACCAGCGGCCTCACCTGATCCGAAAATCGACGGTGAGCAGGCATGCGGTAGTTTCCGGGTTCCGCCCGGATCCGATCAGCATGGCGCCGTTGTCCGGTGACGGTCGGTCAGGCGGCGGGTTCGAGGGTGACCCCGTAACCGAGGGCCTCTAGCTGGCGGATGTGGTTGCGCTTGGCGCGTTCGGGACCGATACGAGTGTCGTAGAAGCCAACGCCGAGGTCGTGGAAGTGGGTCTCTGGGTCGGACAGGCCGCGCCAGCCCCCCAGGTTCTTGCCGAGCAGCAGTCGTGGTGCTGCCGGCCGAGGACGGCCGCCGCAGGCGGCCGCCCGCAGGGCCGGCCTTGACGTTGTGGAGAAAGTAATAACAGCAGAGCGAGATGATCATTGAACGAACGCGCCAGGCTGACGAGGATAGCGCCGCCCTTCTCGGCCGTTGCAAGCGACGGCCGGCCGATCACCC
>JASLIH010000320.1 GCA_030152105.1 Actinomycetes bacterium | reverse complement strand
ATGAGGTCGGCGACCGTCGCGGCCGCGTCCTTGTCCATGCCGGGGATGACATGGCTGTAGGTGTGGAGGGTGAAGCGAAGCTGGCGTGGCCCAGGCGTCCGCTGATTACCTTGGCCGAGACCCCCGCCTTATAGCCGGACTGACGTCTGACCCTGTCGTTGACGAGAGGATCGTCGATCAGGGGCGGTCGTCCCCTGGCTCGAGAAGCCTGCCGTTCTTCGACAGGTCCGGGTCGGTGCATGCCGAGAGGTTGAAACAGCAGGGACGTCTCTTCCCGCTATTCATCTTCGAGATGCTCACGTCGACCCGTCGTGTGCGCGTGTCAGGGTTCTTCGTGGCGTTGACCCAACGAACCCATTCCCAACGCGCCATCGGGGTAATCTCGTTCCACAGGTTCTGGATCTTCTGCGGGGCATCTGCCAGAGCTGTCGCAAGATCCTGGGGCACGCTCGGCTCTGGCCAATCCTTGGTCACCTCGATGTCGAGCGTCGCAGTGTCACCCGTGCTGATGCCAGCAGCATGTTGCAGCGTGTCATCGACCCTCATCCAGTGGCCAAAATTTCCGTCTGGTTCGAGCACCGTCTGGAACTCGACGCCATTGATCGTTCCGTGGACGGCCACCTGCCCGCGCGAAGGCAGATTCTTGCTCGCCGTCTCAGGCAACCGCAACACAGTCGATGTGTCGATCGTGGACAGCGCGGCGTCGAAGCGAATGGTCGCTCCCTCTGTGCGCTGAGTCACCACAGTCTCTCATCTTCTCCGTTCCGGACACGGCACTCCGACGGCGACACGGTCATCGAGTGCGTCACAGTTGACACTCTACAAAACCCCGAGCGACCACGAACACGCCATGACGGCCCGACCGGGTGACCTGAGGATCAGGTCTGGCCTGACTGGCCTTACGACGGTGCAAAACAAGGGAAGACGACGCGAGTCAATGAGAACCATCCCGACAGGCCAGCCACTGGGTCCCCAGGTAGCTAGCGCGGGTCACAATCAACGGATCTGGCGCCTCGGAGCGTGGATACTGCATCCCATGCACCGACTGTCCTCCGCCAGCGCCTCGCCGGTGGTATGGCAGGCGAACCGTGGGCGATGCCGGCCTGCGGGTTGGCGTCGGGTTGCTAGAATGCGGCCCCGATCGGCTGCCGGACGAGGAGGCGAGTGGTGAGCGAACTCGATGACCTGCTGGCTCGACTCGAGGCGGTACCGGCCCGCGGCGTCACCTACGTGGGCCAGGCGGTCGGCAAGGACGACGAGCACCTGCACCTGGCCGTCAGGGAGGGCGTCATCGCGATCCCGATCGCGGCGATCGCCGAGGTGCGTACATACGCCTTCACGCCCGTGCCGAACGTCGTCTCCCTTGACGTCCCGGACACGAGCGGCGTCACCCAGATCCGTCGCGTGACCTCCGTGCCTGCGGAGTCCTCCGACGACGCGTCGGGAAACGCGCTCCTCAGCGTCGAGGAGCGGTTCGCCGGCCTCCACGGGACGCGGACTCCCGCCTCCGAGCCCACGGCGACAGCCGTGGTGGAGGACGGCTTCGGCCTGCTGGGCGACGACTTCGATCCGTTCTCCCGGATCGATGACGTCGCGGAGTGACCGACTGGTGACGCAACGGATCGACCCGACGTGGCTGGACGCCGTACCTCGACTGGCTGAGGACGAGGCCCAGGGCGAAGTGATCGTCCTTCAGGGCTGGCTGGTCCGGGCGCCGGCCGGGCGGGTGCGGCTGGCGATCCGCGAGGTCTGCCTGGAGTTCCGCGTCGAAGACGTCGTCGGCGTGAGGGAGCAAGCCGCCGCGCCTGATGCTCGGGCCTCCGGCGCCATCTCCGCGGAGCTACGTCTGCGACCAGGAGCGTCCCTGCTCGCGGTCCACGACCTGGCCGCCCTGCAGGCTCACGTGTCGGCCGGGGACCTCCCGTTCGCGGTTGCCGCGAGACCAGGGCGGTTGATCGCTCCGCCCTCGCCGGCGTACGCCGCCGCCGAGGCGAGCTACCTCGAGCACCACAGGCTGACGATCGATGATCCTGATCCTGGCGCCGCATGAGGACGTCCATGCGCGCAGGGTGGCGCAGGAGGTCGAGAGACTCGGCGACACCGCGCTGATCCTCGACACGCGGGGGGCCGGATCCGGCTTTCGCGCGTCGCTCAGCTTCGTCGGGGGCGACCGAGAGATCCGTGTGCGTCGGGCCCGAGACGCCCCGATCGAGCACCTCGAGGCGGTGGATGCGGTGTGGACACGACGGCCCGGCCGGCCGACGGTGCCCGGGTCCGTGCTCGACGCCGATCATCGACAATTCGCCCTCAACGAGTGGCGGAGCGTCCTCGACGGGATGACGGCGACGATCGGCGCGTCCACCCGCGTGGTGAACCCCCTCGAGGCCCAGCGCGCCGCGGCGGTGAAGCCCTACCAGCTCGCGGTTGCGCAACGCGTCGGCCTGAGGATTCCCGACACGCTCATCACCAGCGACCCCGAGCACGCCAAGGAGTTCGTCGACCGCCACCACGGATCTGTCATCCACAAGGCCATGACCGCATTGCCGCAAGCGTTCCTGGAGACGCGCCTGTGGCAGGACGACGATCTCTCCAGGCTGGACCAGCTCCCCCTCGCGCCGACGATCTTCCAGGAGTTCCTCGACGGCCCGGCCGACATCAGAGTGACGATCGCTGGGGACGAGCAGTTCGCGGCCCTGATCGCGAGCTCGAGCTCCAGAATCGGCATCGACTCCCGCCTCGATCTCGACGTCCCTGCGCGCGCTTACGACCTGCCGCCCGACGTGTGTGCGTCACTGGGCGCCCTGATGCGTGGGCTCGGACTGTCATTCGCGACGATCGACCTCAAGGTAGATGCCCGGGGCGACCACCACTTCCTGGAAGTCAATCCGCAGGGGCAGTTCCTCTACATCGAGATCCTGACCGGACAGCCCATCTCCGCTGCGGTCGCTCGCACGCTCGTCAACGGCTGAGCCTTGGCAGCTGCCCCTCGTCCCTGGCACGGCTTGGCCCATCACGCCTTCGGATCGCCATGGTCGAGTTCGCGGCCCGAGGTCGGGCCATCAGGAGCCGACTTCGCCGATATCGGCGCCGGCCTGGCAGTGAGCCATAGTAGTGGCGGCCCAGGCCGCGGCTGCGGGCTACCTCGGCCACGCCGCTCACCGTCAGGGCTTGGCGGCCGAGACCGTGCGGCGGTGGAGGACCTCGAGGTTGCTGGGGGCTTCACCCTGGATGCCGGTTGGCGCCAGACGGGTCAACGGGTGAGGACCATCCGGTGGCGGCACGGTCAGATGGTCCCGGTCGACCACGGTGCGACGGGCGCATCGGGCTTGGATTAGAGTTTGGGCCATGGCTGAGGTCACCGCCGAGGGAACCTTCGATCCGGCGGAGTTCGAGGACGAGCTTGCCGCCGCCGCGAGCAATCTCGAGGTGGGCACGCGGTTGTGGTTCCAGAACGACCGGATCAAGGTGTGGGAGATCAACCTCGCACCGGGCGAGCGGGGGCCGTTTCACGCCCATACGCGTCGGTACTTCTGGACGGTGGTGGAGCCTGGGACCGGCCGGCAGCGATCGCCCGACGGGACCCTCAAGGTCCGACGGTACGAGGTGGGCGACACCCAGTACTCCGAGCCCTCCCTGGCGGACCCGATGATCCACGACCTGGAGAACGCCGGCGAGACGAGGCTGCGCTTCGTCACCGTGGAGTTGCTCGACTGAAGAGAAGGGGAGGGTGCCGTGTCCTTCAAGGTCGCCAAGGTCCTGGACGTCGCCCAGGGAGTACAGGAGGACCAGTTCACGGTCGTGTCGCGGGAGGAGAAGGAGTCTCTCGAGGACCTCGACCCGGTGTACCGGCAGTTGCTCGACGAGCCGGTGACGGCCGTGATCGCGGTGATGGGCGGAGATGGACGCCCCTGGCTGACGCCGGTCTGGTTCAACTACGGCGGGGACAAGGTGCTGCTCAACCTGGCCGAGCACCGCCGCAAGACCGAGTGGGTGCGAGGCAACCCGCAGGTGACGATGCTGTTGATGAACCCGAAGAACGCCTACCACTGGGTCAGCATCAAGGCCACCGTGGAGCGGGAGGTCCATGAGGACGACCGGGTCGAGGGGCACCGGGCCACCGAGACGATCGACCAGGCGTGGACCAAGTACACCGGCGCCGAGCCGCCCTATGGCCTCCGCGACCCGGCCATGGACGAGCGGCGGGTGCTGTTCGAATGCCGCGTCGACAGCGTCGCGGTCTTCGGGCAACCCTAGCTTCCGTCACCTTCGCCAGGCGGGGTGCCGCGAGGGGAAGGGCCAGGGGCGACCGAAGGAGGTCCCGTGAGCAGGTGGCCTCGGGTCGCGGTGGTCGGGGGCTCGCTCGGCGGGCTCACCGCCGCGCTCGTCCTCCGCGACCTCGGCTGCCAGGTCGACGTGTTCGAGCGCTCGGCCGTGGAGCTGGAGAGCCGCGGCGCGGGCATCGTCGTGCTCGACGAGACCGTCCGGTACTTCCGCGAGCGGACCGACCGGGAGCTGGATCAGCTCACCACCGCCACGGGCGTCCTGCGCTACCTCGGCCGGGACGGCCGCGTCGTGTACGAGGAGCCGCGGCGGTACCGGTACTCGTCCTGGCATACCCTCTACCGAGCGCTGCTCGGCTGCTTCGGGCGACGCCGCTACCATCTCGGCAAGGAGCTGGCCGGCTTCCACCAGCAGGGCGAACACGTCGAGCTGCGGTTCGCCGACGGCACCACGGCGGGATGCGATCTCCTGGTCTGTGCCGACGGCATCGCCTCCCAGGCCCGTGCCGTGCTGCAGCCCCAGGCCCGGCCGGCGTATGCGGGCTATGTGGCCTGGCGGGGCACCGTCGATGAGCGGCAGCTCAGCCGCGGGGTGCGTGACCTGCTTGCCGACTCGATCTGCTACCAGGTCATTCCCAACAGCCACATCCTGGTCTACCCGATCCCGGCGCTGGACGGTTCGGTGGCAACCGGTCGGCGTCTGGCCAACTTCGTGTGGTACCGGAACTATGGCGTTGGGAGGGAACTTGAGGATCTCATGACCGACCGGTACGGGACGCGCCGCGAGCTCAGCCTGCCACCGGGTGCGGCCCGCGAGGCGCACCTGGAGGAGCTGCGGACTGGTGCCGCCGCGCTGCTCGCTCCCCAGTTCACCGAGGTCGTGCAGCGCTGCAAGCTCCCGTTCGTCCAGGTGATCTTCGATATCGAGGTCACCCAGATGGCCTTCGGACGCGTCTGCCTGATCGGCGATGCCGCCTTCGCCCTGCGGCCGCACGCCGCCGCGGGCACCGCCAAGGCGGCAGCCGACGCCTGGGCACTCGCCGACACCCTCGCGACGACGCAGGGCGACCTCCAGGCGGCGTTGCCGCGATGGGAACGCCACCAGCTCGCCGTCGGACGGGCGGTGCTGGAGCGCACGCGCCGAAACGGCAACAAGTCACAGGTCGAGAGCACCTGGCGTCCCGGTGACCCTGACCTCGTCTTCGGGCTCTACGAACCCGGCCGCTGACCCAGCGGCGCCGGCCATCGGGGTGTAGGAGGTGTTGGCGGCGTTGAAGGGATGGCCTGGCTACAGCGTTGGCGGCCTGGGCGTCCGTGGCGGGGAAGGACGTGGCCATGTGACCAGGCACGGGCAGTGGTTACTGAGGTCGCGCCGCGCACGGTCCGTGGCGGCTTGCCGATATCCTGCTTACCTGGCTGGCTGAGTTGGACGGACTGGTCGCTGATCGACCGGGGGAGGAAGACGGGTGCGCTACAAGATCCTCGCCGAGGCCTATCGGGACCTGGAGCGCTCCAGCGGGCGGATCGCGCTGATCGAACGGTTGGCCGAGCTGTTCCGGCAGACCCCGGACGACCTGCTGCCGACGGTGGCGCTGCTGTGCCAGGGCCAGATCGCCCCCGACTTCGCCGGGGTGGAGCTGGGGATGGCCGAGCGGCTGGCCGCCCGGGCGGTCGCCCAGGCCGCGGCCACGACGGCCGAGCAGGTGCTCGCGGGTGCCCGCGAGGTCGGCGATCTCGGCCTGACCGCCGAGCAGCTGCTCGGGGAGCTGGACCCCGACCGGGTGGCGACCCTGGAGGTCGGGACCGTGTTCGAGGGCCTGCACGAGGTCGCCGAGGCCGAGGGGGAGGGCTCGCAGGGCCGCAAGCTGGCCGGGCTGGTCGGCCTGCTTGGCCGGGCGACGCCGTTGGAGGCCCGTTACCTGGTGCGGACTGTCACCGGCTCGCTGCGCCTGGGGATCGGCACCGCCACCATCCTGGACGGGCTGGCCGAGGTCCACGCCGGCGGCCGCAAGCAGCGACAGATTCTGGAGCGGGCCTACAACATCTGCTCGGACCTCAGCCAGGTCGCGGCCACCTTGGTGTCGGGCGGGCTGGCCGAGGTGGAGCGGATGGAGGTCCGGGCGGGCAACCCGGTGCGGCCGATGCTGGCCCAGCGAATGTCCAGCTCGGCCGAGATCCTGGCCAAGCTGGGCGGGACGTGTGCGGCCGAGTACAAGTACGACGGGATCCGGGTCCAGGCCCACCGCACCGCCGACGGCGCCCTTGAGCTGTACACCCGCCGCCTGGACCGGGTCTCGACCCAGTTCCCCGAGGTGGTCAAGCTGCTCGACCAGAGCCTGGGGCCGCGTGAGGCGATCCTGGAGGGCGAGGTCGTGGCCTTCGACCCGGCTTCGGGGGAGCTGCGCCCGTTCCAGGACGTGATGTTCCGGCGCCGCAAGTACGGCATCACCGAGGCCGTCAGCGACTATCCCGTGAGCCTGTTCTGCTTCGAGCTGCTGTACGCCGACGGCACCGACCTCACCCGCCTGCCCTACCTGGAACGCCGGGCGCGGCTGGCCGAGGCGATCACGCCGTCAGCGCGGCTGCGGCTGACCACCGCCGAGCAGGTCGGCGACGAGGCTGCGCTGGAGGCGACCTTCGAGCAGGCCGTGGCCGAGGGCTGCGAGGGCCTGATCTGCAAGTCGGTCGCCCCGACGGCCTCCTACCAGGCCGGGGCGCGGGGCTGGCAGTGGATCAAGCTCAAGCGCGACTACCGCAGCGAGCTCACCGACACCCTGGACCTGGTCGTGGTGGGCGGGCTGGCCGGGCGGGGACGCCGGGCCGGGATGTACGGGGCGCTGCTGCTGGCCGTGTACGACCCGGCCAACGAGCGGTTCCAGACGATCTGCAAGTGCGGCACCGGCTTCTCCGACGCCGAGCTGGCCGGGCTGCCGGCCCGGCTGGCGCCGCTGGCCCGGGCCCAGCGGCCGGCCAACGTGGACTCACTCTGGGCGGCGGACGTGTGGTTCGAGCCCACCCTGGTGGTGGAGGTCCTGGCCGCCGAGCTGACCCTGTCGCCCCACCACACCGCCGCCTGGGGCCTGCTCAAGGAGGACGCCGGGCTGGCCCTGCGGTTCCCCCGGTTCACCGGCCGCTGGCGTGACGACAAGGCCCCCACCGACGCCACCACCGTCGAGGAGGCCGTGGCCATGTACCGCACCGCCCGGCGCCTGCCCGCCGACGCCTGAGACGACGTCCGGTGGCATGGCTGCCGCCGGCTGTCGACGGGTCGTTGCGGCCGCTCTTGACGCGATCATTGATACAACCTTATGGTTGTATCAATGCAGACGACCCTCGACTTCGATCGCGTGTTCCGGGCGCTGGCCGACGGCACCCGGCGCGACATCGTCCGCCGGGCCATCGCGGGTGAGGAGGGCGTCGCCGAGCTGGCCGAGCACTACCCCATGAGCTTCGCGGCGGTGCAGAAGCACGTCGCGATCCTGGAGCGGGCCGGCCTGGTCACCAAGGTGCGCATCGGGCGCCGGAAGGTCGTCCGCACCAATGTCGAGGGGCTCCGCCGTGCGCGACGCCTGCTCGACCGGTACGAGGAGCTGTGGCGCGGGCGGCTCGACCGGATGGCCGCCCTGGTCACCGACACGAAGGAGACCGACCCATGACCGTCACCGGCGTCCGCAAGGACCCCCGGGCATTGACCATGACCATCGATGCCGAGTTCGACGCCTCGCCAGAGCGGGTCTGGCAGCTCTGGGCCGACCCGCGTCAGCTCGAGCGCTGGTGGGGCCCGCCGACCTACCCCGCCACCTTCACCAGGCATGACCTGGCGCCGGGCAGCCGCGTCGAGTACCACATGACCGGTCCCGAGGGCGACCAGCCGCACGGCTACTGGGACATCGTCGAGGTCGACCCGCCGCGGTCGCTCCTGTTCCGGGACGGCTTCGCCAACGACGACGGCTCGCCGAACACCGATCTGCCGCCAACCATCGCCCGGGTCACGATCGACGAGATCGGCAGCGGCCGGACGCGGATGTCGATCGAGAGCCGCTTTCCCAGCACCGAGGCGATGGAGCAGGTCCTCGCTCTGGGCGCCGAGGAGGGCCTGAAGCAGGCCGTCGGTCAGATCGACGCCATCCTGGCCGAGGACGCCGCCTCATCGACCACGCGCCGATAAGGTCGCCCGTTGGCGGCAGCCTGCACAACGAACCCGAGAGCACCGCGAGGAGCGCACCGTGACCAGCAGGACGACCCAGCTGACAACCCACACCCTGGACGTGCCCGGCGCCACCCTTACCTATGACGTTCGGGGCAGCGACGCCAGCACCGAGCCGATCCTGTTGCTGATCGGCTCCCCGATGGGCGCGGCCGGCTTCGGCACGCTGTCGCAGCACTTCTCCGACCGCACCATGGTCACCTACGACCCACGCGGCGTCGAGCGCAGCGTGAAGACCGATCCAGCCAGCCCGGTGACTCCCGAGGTTCACGCCGACGACCTGCATCGGCTCATCCAGGCGATCGGTGGAGGTCCGGTCGACCTGTTCGCCAGCAGCGGTGGCGCGGTCAACGCGCTCGCCCTCATGTCCAAGCACCCCGAGGACGTGCGGACCCTCGTCGCCCACGAGCCGGCGCTCGCCTCCATCCTGCCCGACCGCGAGCACGCGATGGCGGCCACCCGCGCGGTCGCCGAGACCTACCAGCGCAGCGGCTGGGGCGCCGGGATGGCCCAGTTCATCGCCCTCAGCAGCCACCAGGGTCCCTTCACCGCCGAGATCGCCGACCAGCCGGCGCCCGACCCGGCGATGTTCGGCTTGCCGACCGAGGACGACGGCTCACGCACCGATCCGCTGCTCGGCCAGAACCTGATCACCAGCACCCACTACGAGCCCGACTTCGACGTCCTACGATCCGGATCGACACCGATCGTCCTGGCCGCCGGCGAGGAGTCCGAGGGCCAGATGGCGAACCGTGGCGCCTTCGCCGTCGCCGAGCGGCTTGGCACCAAGCCGGTGACCTTCCCGAGCCATCACGGCGGCTTCCTCGGCGACGAATACGGCCAGCCCGGCGAGCCAGACGCCTTCGCGGCCAAGCTCCGCGAGGTCCTGGCTGCCAGGGCATGAGCGACGAAAGGACGAACATGCAGCTCACCGTCACGACGTTTGTCTCGGTCGACGGCGTCTACCAGGGCCCGGGCGGCCCGGACGAGGATCGCAGCGACGGCTTCGACCGGGGCGGCTGGCTCGTCCCCCATTTCGACAAGGCGACCGGCCAGTTCATCGACGAGGTGTTCGACCAGGTGGACGCGTTTCTCCTCGGCCGGCGCACCTACGACATCTTCGCCGCCTTCTGGCCGAAGGCCACCGATCCGAACGACACGGTGGCGAACCGCCTCAACACGCTGCCCAAATACGTCGCCTCGACCACCCTCGACGACCCGCAGTGGGCCAACACCACGGTGCTCGAGGGCGACCTCGCCTCCGCTGTCCGGGAGCTCAAGAATCGCGAAGGGCGCGAGCTCCAGGTCCATGGCAGCGGCACGCTCGTCCGATTCCTGCTCGACAACGACCTCGTCGACCGCCTCAACCTGCTGGTGTTCCCAGTGATCGTCGGCGCCGGCCGGCGCCTCTTCGCGGACCAGGGCATCGCGACGGGCCTGACGCTGGACGAGTCGCGGACCACGCCTTCGGGCGTGACGATCCAGGTGTACCGGCCCACCGGGCGCCCCGAGTTCGGATCGGTGGAGGTCACCTGATCCCGGCTCGTCAACCGTCCAGTTTCACGCCACA
>JASLIH010000265.1 GCA_030152105.1 Actinomycetes bacterium | reverse complement strand
GCCCGCGGCGACACGCGTACCCACGCGTCGCCGCGTGGGCTGAGCCAGTCGACCTGGGGGAACGTGGTGGAACAGACGGGAGACGCAGAGATTCGAGGTAGCCGCACAGGCATGGCATGCAAGGGGTCAGGGGTTCAACTTCCCTCAGCTCCACCCCAGGTCAGCGGCCCTCTCCGCCCTCGACCGCCCGTGAATCGCCCGCCTCGGGCAGCAGATCGGCAGCAATCGCTCGTGCGAGGCCAATCTGGTCGGTCGGCACGCCGTTGACGCGGGCCAGCATCGTCGGGGTCGTCGACCGGTAGACCGGGCCCCCACCGGGCCGCCACCAGCCGGGTCGTGCGCGACGAAGGCCGGATCGACCGCGCATGCATTCAATCTCACCCGGAGCTCTGGTAGCGGTCCTGGCATGAAGGTCGCGACGTCAGGTGCTGCTACTCCGTAGCCCGACCCTCCTCTTTGGGCTTGCGGTGTTCAGCCGGGTGCGAGGCATTCGGGTCCGTCCGAGATGGTTCATCGGAGTTGCGTTCGCCCTGATCGGGGGGGCCAGGCGGATTGGTCATTCAAGGTGATACGAGCCCGTTCGGCTTGGTCCAGATCAGTCGGGCAGAACGACGGCACAATCGCGGGCCGCTTGGACGTGGGGATGGAGCCACGTTAGCCGGACGCTCCCGCTCGGCCGCTGAGCCACGCGCGCAGGTGATCGAGGATTTCGATCGGTGGCCGCTGGAGTGCGGGTGCGACGCTGTGCGCGACTTGTCGCAGCAGCACGATGCTTGCCATGGCGACGTCGTTGGTCGGGATGCTGCAGAGCCTGGCCAGCAGCTGGTCGGCGCTGACGAGCTGTCCACCATCCAGCCGCCAGGCGAGGGTGACCATCAGCTGGGCTGCCTCCAGCTCGGTCGGGGTGAGGAGGTCGGCATGCGATGTGGGCATGGCTTGTTCCTCCTGCCTGGAGCCGTTGTCCGGCCGGATCGGCCCATCCTATGCCCTCGGCCGGCGCCCGCATCCTTATCCAGGGCTCCGGCAAAGTCGCGGTCTGCACCAATTGCCCGAACATGCCTGTGGCTGGAATTTGGCTGCGGCCACCTGTGCTCCGTCGCTGAGGTGTTTTCACTTCAACAGCCTGGCTGGCATAGGCCTGAGGTGTGGATTACCGCTCAGTAGGCCCAGGTAGTTGGCCGTGCCTCGCTGCGGGGTGTGCCCGAGGAACCGGGTGCGGAGGGTCGAAGCCAGAGTGAGATCCGGGTCGGCTCCATGGTCTGGTCAACGACCGCTAGCAGTTCGGTGGCGAGGGTGTCGAGGTCGACCTGATCGCGTAGGCGGGTCGAGAACGCCTCGATGGTCTTGGCGGCGCCATAGCGGCGGCGGTTGAAGCGGCGGTCAACCGCGGTCTGGATGCGGCGGCGGGCCGGCTGGAACAGGGCGGCCACGGCCAGGGTCGCGCCGGCGACAGCAAGGTTGGACCGATCCTGGCCGAGTACCTGGCTGAGCATGAGCACGGCGCCGATGTAGCCAAGCCCGAGGATCGCGGTGAGCAGGCCATAGACCAGGGTGCGATTGATGAGGCGGTCGATGTCGAACAGGCGATACTTGAGGACGGCCACGCCGATCGAGACGGGAATGGCGAGCACGAAGAGATCCATCAGCACCATGCTCACCAAACCGCGCCCAACCTGCTCTTGGGGAAGATCAACGGGTGGAGGACCGATTGCGACGAGGGTGAGCAGGAAGCCCACCACGGCCACGGCCACGCCGAATACCACCCACTTGGTCTGCTGTCGCTGCACCGCGTCGGAGGCGCGTCGATAGCGGTACACCTGGCACACCGGGAAGCTCCCCCACAACACCGCGATGGCCACGGCGAACAGCGGCTTGGGCCAGTTCAACGGGGCCAGGGGCGTCGCGCCGAAGAAATTCCAGAGGCCGGCAAAGACGATCCAGCCGACCGCGAGCCAGCGCGCGCCGCGCGGCACGAACCGTCCGCTCGGGAACAGGTAGAAAAACAGCATCCACGACATGAAGGCGACGTACTCGATCAGCACGAACGGCCAGTGCCACCAGGTGAGCGGTTCTGGCGGGAGCAGCGCGCCCGGGGTCAGCACCATGATGTCGTTGCCCGGCCCCCAGGTCACCAGCATCAGCGCGACCAGCAAGGCCACGGGGTCGCCGGGCTTGCGCAGGAAGATGAGGCCGCCGATCGTGGCGAAGACCACCACGAAGATCGTGTCCAGCGCCACCTGGGAGAAGGCGTACCTGCCGGGGGAAAGGCCGAGCACCGCCAGCTCGGCCCGCACGGTCTCGTCCGGCGCGGCGAGCTGGGCGTAGCGGGCGGGCAGCGCGACGGTGAACAACCCGAGTTCGGCCACGGCCGCCAGAATCCATGCGGCCCGCGCGATTCGGAGCCAGTGGCCACGCCACGGTGGGTCGGACCTTGTCGGCGCCTTCCGGGTTGTCGCAACCTCCCGATGCACTTCGGGCGGCGCGGCGTGCGGGGTCACGCGCCCGCTCGGTTGCCGCGGTCAGCTACCCAACACCCCAGGGTCGTTGGTCGCCCAGGCTGGTTCATCCCATGGCACCTTACCTACTCCGAGGCCGTTGTCCGCTGGGGGCTACTAGACAGCATGCTCACAGGGGACCGTCCCGGGATCGTTACGGGCTTCGTCACCAGCACAGGTCCTGTCTGGGTTTGCGACACAGCCTTCAAGTGTCAAAGCAGCTCAGCGACGGACCACTAGGAGAGCTGGGCCGCGCTTGGGTGTCGGTCAGCGTCGGGGATGGGCGAGGAGGCGTTCGGCGACGGCTCGGATCGGTTGGCCCTCGATCTGGGCTTGCAGCCGGAGCAACTCGACCGCAGCGGCCTGGTCGAGCCGTTCCCGCTGCATGATGACGTCACGCGCCTGCTCGATGCGGATGTCGTGCTGGACCGCGAACCGCAGCGCCGGAGAGAGCCGCTCCTCCTGCTGTGGGCTGGCCAGCCCCAGGGTCGCCATGAGCAGCTGGGCGTAGGCGTGGGCGGCCGCCAGGTCGTGGCGCCGCCACCGCCGGGGCTCGGTGTGGGCGAAGTCGAGCGCGCCGATGGGGCCGTGGCGCTGGTGCACCGGCACGCTCAGCCACGCCCGGATGCCGGCCGCCAGCGCCAGCGGGCGAACGTTGGGCCAGCGCGGCTCGGCGGCAAGATCGCTGCTGGAGACCGGCGCGGCCTGCAAGAACGCGTCCACCGAGGGGCCTTCGGCGAGCCGGACCTGGGCGCCGGCCAGGGAGCGTCGGGGCCGGCCCGCCGCGACGACGTAGCGGAGCTGGCCGTCGGGGCCGAGCAGCAGCAGGCCGACGCCGCCGGTGCTGTCGCAGCCGGTCGCGGCGGCCTGGACGATCC
This sequence comes from Actinomycetes bacterium, assembly GCA_030152105.1. The sequence goes on along the minus strand of JASLIH010000265.1, from coordinate 5,809 downwards.
GGTCCAGCACGACCTGGAGGCCGAGCTCGACCGGGTCCAGGCGCGCAAGCTCGCGTAGGGTCGCGGCGAGCTGCTCAGGGTCGCTACCCACGGGCGGCTCCTTTGGCGAGCACCGGACCGTACGGGGAGTCCACGCTGCCGCCGAACCCCAGGGTCAGCTGAAGGCGCGACCCGCCGAAGGCTGCCGACCACCTCCCCTGGGTCGGTTTGGCGACCGGATCCGCCGGCGCAGCGTCACCCGCGTGCCGAGCTTGACGCGCTCCACCCGGACCTCGTCGACCAAGCGGTCTAGCAGCCACAGCCCCCGGCCGTGGCTGCTGGGCTGGCCGGTGGTCGGTGGGGGGTGGGGTGGCTGGGCTGGGCCGTGGTCGACCACGGTGGCCTCGACCCAGTCGTCCCGGACCCAGACGGCCACCTGGACCGGGTCGCCGCCGCGCGACCCGTGCAGGATCGCGTTGGTGGCTGCCTCGTCCAGGGCCAGGACCAGCTCCTCCGCGATCTCGGGTGGCACCTCGCGCAGGGCGTGGCGGGCGGCTTGCCGCAGGCCGGCGAGCTCGACTGGGGTGGCGGGGATGGTCAGCTCCATGGAACACCCCTTCCGGAGAGCAGGCTCCCTTGTGGGTGGTTCGCTGTGAGTCTTCCCCTGACCGGGTCGGGCTATTCGTGAGCAAGGAGGAGCAGGCGACGGAAGGTCGGTGTCGGATCTGCTGGTGGCCGACCGCCAGGCGCCGTGTCCACACCCTGCACCACGGGCAGCAGCGGGACAGCCGTATGGCTGCTGCCAGGGTGGTGGGTCGGCTAGGGGTGCCGCCCCTTCGGCGGCCGATGCCGGTCGGCGCCAGGTGGGCCGACCAGCAGAAACGCGCGCGCAAGCACGTAAGCAAACATTGCCGCAAACAGTAGGACGAGGGGTAGGACCAAGGCGACGCTCACCACCGACATGGCGGCCTCCTTTGCCTGCTCGTGATCTGGGCTGCCTGCTTCTGATCTGAGCGGTGACTACCCGTAACCGGAGGACCCACGCCAAAGCTGGTTATTTCTACACATACCGACCCGGCGTGGCGTTTGCCCGATCCGGGTCCAGGGCAGGGACCACAGATCGCCCTCCAGTGGTGGGGCTGGAGGGGGACGGCCTGCTGGGGACAGGCCCAGAGCGACGCCGCTCCGCATGGCCCCGAGCCTTCCGCCCGGGGGCCATGTCGTTGAATCTGCAACGGCGTTACAACGTTCACCGTATGTTCCTGGCGAAATCTACTGCGAGGTTACGTCACCCACGGGGTCGACTCGACCCGGCAGGAGGCAGAGGGTGTCGCTGCCCGGGCCGGCGTCTCGAAGTCCCCCCGGATCTTGGCGCCGGCCTGGCCGTCTGTTCTGACCGCGACCCGGGATGGTCGCCATGGCCGACCCCGTACATCCAGACCTGGACGATTGCTTCCACTGCCCCCAGGGCGACAAACCCTGCCCAGCTACCTACCAACCCGGCGCATGGCTGGCCCAGCCACCTGCCCGACCAACACCTGCAGGCCAGGACCGCTCCCAGGCTTCTGGCGAGATCGAAGCCAGCATTCAGGATGCCCTCCGCAGGCTCCGCGAGGCCGTTGCAGACCATCGCCGGCCACCTGGCCCATCGGGACTGACGTTTATGCGAGCTCGAACCTCATACCAAACGGGTGATGGCCGCGACCCGACCGAGTGGGAAGATTCCTTTGACAGTCCATCTCCGTCTGCCGACCCGGGCGGCCCAAGGAAGACCGACGGGCCTGCCCGACCGCAGCAGCCGTGTCACCGTTAGACTCAAGGCTCATCCGCGCCACCAGGTGATAGGGCCTATGCTCACAGGGCCGATTCCCGTTGACGCCGTCGGAGGAACCGGCCGAAGCCCACGCGACGACAGCGTAGCTGTTGGGCCTGATCGGCACCCCAGGGTGCGTTGCCTGGCCTGTTGACCGGGTTCGCCAGTTCGGCGACCGGAAGGAAGGCCAGACCATGCCCATCGATCCTGCCTTGCTGGCCAAGAGTATCGCCACCCTGACGAGCCTTGATCCTGAGCTGGACCTGGCCGCCACCCTGGACCAAGCTGTGGTCGCGGCCAAGCAACTGTTCGCGGTTGACGCCGCTGGGATCATGCTCGCCGACGCCGACGGCGGGCTGCGCTGGGCCAGCGCTTCGGACCTGCTCGCCCAGGCCCTGGAAGACAACCAGGAGACCTTCGTCGCCGGCCCCTGCCTGCAGGCATTCGCCACCGGCCAGCCGGCGGTCATTCACGACGCCACGCTGGAGCCGCACTGGGGGGAGATCACCCTGGCGTTTGTCGAGCTGCAGATCCGCTCGGGGCTGAGCGTCCCGGTGGAGTTGGGCGGGGGGCCGATCGGGACCTTGGATGTGTACGCGGCCGCCCCCGGCGGGTGGGACCAGACTGAGATCAGCGCTCTCCAGACCTATGCCGGGCTGGTGGCGACCCTGCTCGGGGCAGCCGCTAAGGCCCAGGCGAAGGGTCGGCTGGCTGAGCAGCTCAAGGTCGCGTTGGCCTCCCGCATGCTGATCGAGCAGGCCAAGGGGGTGCTGGTGGACCGGGAACGCCTGGATGACCAGCAGGCCTTCATCGACCTGCGGCAAGCGGCCAGATCCTCCAGACGCGACCCTCCCGACAGGGCCGTCGGGAGGGTCGATAGCTTGCCCCTGCCGCACAGGCGAGCCGAACCAGCCAGGACGGCGCACGGCCAGGGCCCGCAGCTGGACATGGGGGCCTTGGGTGGCGACATCGCGGCCTTCCTGGAGCGGGAGCCGGGCGCTGATGGGATCGGGCACAAGCTGAGCCAGCTGCTGCTCGGTTTTCTGACGACCGAGGTGGTGCCGCCGGCCAACCGGCTGGCCGAGCTCGGCATCGACCCGACGCGACTGTTCGCCACGACCAGCGGCATCTTGCGGCTGTACGCCGACACCCTGGACCATCGCGACCCTCGCCGGTGACGTCCGCCAGGCCTAGCCGCCCAGGCCGAGCTGTTGGGCGCGCTGCACGGCCTGGCTGCGGGAGGAGGCGCCGAGCTTGCGGTAGATCGACATCGCCTGGGTCTTGACCGTGTGCTTGGAGAGGTACAGCCGCTCGCCGATCTCCGCGAAGGTGAGGTGGGTGGCCAGCAGCGGCAGCAGCCGCAACTCAGCGGGGCTCAGCGAGGCGAGCCCCCCGGCCCCGCCAGGCCTGATGTCGAGCTTGGACCTCAGCCCCTCTACCTGGCTGGGTAGGATGCCGAGGTCGGGCCGCCGCCGAACGACGTCGCGGGCTTGGCGCAGCACCACCCTGACGCCGGCGGCGTCCTCCACGGCCAGGCAGACCCGGCCCAGCTCCAGCAAGGTCTGGACCGCCAAGTAGGGCAGCGCGTAGGTGAGCAGGGGCCGCAGACGAGTCGCCCGCCCAAGCTGCTCATGGGCCTGCGGGATGTCGCCCTGATGCACGGCCACCCGGGCCGCCACGGCATGGACCAGGGCGCTGCCAACATAACCATCCAACGCGCCAGCCCGAACCACACCCGATGCCTGCTCGGCCAGGGTGGCGGCCTGCTTCCAGTCTTGACCCTGGATGGCCAGCAGGGAGCGCTCGGCCAAGGCGATCGCGGCCGCGGGCAGCGCACCGGCTTCGATGGCGACCTCGGCGGCCTGGGCCAGGATCGGGCCGGCCCGGTCGGCCTCACCAGCCAGCAGATAGCAGATCCCCTCCAGCAGCTGGGCTGTCGGCCGCCACTGACTGGTTGGGCTCAGCTCGGCCAGGGCGGCCTGGGTGTCGGCGCGCATCCGGTCCACGCCGTCGCGGCACAACAACGCCCGCAGCAGCGCCAGGTAGCTCTGGACGGTGCTGTCGTCCGGGAGCGTCCCGGCAACCGGCCCCTGTTCGGCTGCGTCGGCCCATCGCTCGGCCGCCGCCGGCTCACCAACTAGGGCCTGCAGCCAGGCCCCGAGCACGGCCACCAACGGGTAGCGTCCGAGCAGGCCTTGGTCTTGGAACCAGCCGAACCAGCGGCGGGTGGTGTCGACCCGCCCGGCGCCGTAGGCCGGCAAGGCCAGCTCCCAGACCAGCCGCGCGACCCGATCGGGATCCCCGGCGGCCTGGGCGTGGTCGATGGCGGTCTCGGGCAGCCCGTTGGCCTCACACCAGGAAGCCGCCCTGCGGTGGAGCTCGGGGACCAGTTCGGGCTCACGCTGCTCCAGTTCGGCGAGCAGCAGCTCCTGGAACAGGTGGTGGTAGCGGTACCAGCGGCGCTGGCGATCCAGGGGGACCAGCAGCAGGTTGGACGCCTCCAACCAGGCCAGGACATCGCTCGATCCGGTGGTGCCCAGCACTGCGTTGCACAGCGGCCCGGACATGCGGTCCAGCACCGCCGTACGGGTCAGGAACGCCACCCGCTCGGGTGGCAGCTGGCCCAGGAGCTCTGACCGCAGGTAGTCGGCCATGAACCGGTCATCCCCGGTGAACCCGGCCCACGCATGGGCGCGGGGGCCGCCCATCTTGTGGGCCAACGCGGCCAAATACAGCCCCGCCGGCCACCCCTCAGTCCGCCCGACCAGCTCGGCCACCTCGGCGTCGGCAAGCCCAACGCCGGCACCCTCCAGCAAGGCGCGGGCCTCCTGGTCGTCCATCGCCAGCTCCTCGACCCCGAGCTCCACCACCCGGCCCTGGGCGCGCAGCAACCCCACCGGCAGCGGCGACCGGGACCGGGAGGCCACCAGCAGCTGCGACCCGGCGGGAAGCTGAGCGGCCAGCTCAGCCACCAGGTCCAGGCACGCCTGGTTCTCCAGCACCTCCAGGTGATCAAGGACCACGGCCACCGGTCCGGTCATGGCCGCCATCGAAGCGGCCAACCGGGACACCGCGCCCAGGGTCGAGCCGCCCGGCCCGGCCAGCCCACGAACGACCCTGGGATCGATCGGCTCGACCCGCTCCAGCGCCACGGCCAGATAGGTCAGCAGCACCGCCGGGTCGTTGTCGCGCTCATCCACTGACACCCAACCCACCCGGCTTGCTGTGCGCTGGGCCCACTGGGCCAAGAGAGTCGTCTTGCCGTAGCCGGCCGGGGCGACCACACAGACCACCGGGACCGTATCCAAGGCAAGCAGCCGATCCACCAGCCCAGCCCGGGCCACGATCCCCGGCCGGGCCGGGGGTGGGTGCAACTTGGGCTCCACCAGCTCAAAGGACGAGTCCACCCATGACGGAAGGTCACCCGCTGGCTTCGCCGCGACACGCCCCACAAGGCTCCCCTCCCAGCCAAAGAGGCTAGTCGCCCTACATGTCATGCTTCAAACGGCCGGAACTCTGTCCGGAGGCGGGGCCGTGTCCCAGCGAGGTCGAGCGGCCCGAAGCCCGCGAGCGACGCTTAACGACGGTCGGTGCCGGCATCCCCGCCGACACCTCCAGGGCGAGCACGGGCCCTCATGCCGCCCCATCCCCTTGAGGGGCAGCCGCGTCGAGAAGGGGCCCAAGCTCACGGATCAGCGCGTCAAACGGGGTCAGGTCCCGTCTGATCCTGGCCAGGATGATCGCCCCCTCAAGGGCGGCGATGACCACGATGGCAAGATTGTCAGCCCTCTCGAGGGGCACGCCAAGGTCGACCAGACTTTCAGAGAGCGGCTCGAGCCAACCGTCGAATGCACGACGGAGCACTTGGCGGAGCTGCTTGCTGGTGGCTGCCGTGTCCGCGGCGGCAGCAACCAGGGGGCACCCGGCCGAGAACTGCTCCTCGGTGAGCTCACGTCGCCAGGGGTCGACGATGGAAGCCAGCAGCGCGCTCGGTGTTCTCGACTTCAGCCCGCCGAG
>JASLIH010000259.1 GCA_030152105.1 Actinomycetes bacterium | reverse complement strand
ACTGCCTGGTACTTACCAAGGTCGACGCGGACCCCGCCCCTTCCGCGGAGGAGTCAACGGCCCAGGGGCAATAGCGTGCTGCCCATCTTCATCCGTCAGGGGTGCCCGCAGGCCCTGGGGGAAGGAGAACGGCTGTCTACCTTGTCAAGCTGTCGGGTCGGAGCGAGGAGCGCTCGGTCGTCAGAGTCACCTCCACCCTTGGTGGACTAGCCGTCACGGGAAGCCGGTCGTCGCCTATTCTTATCTCTCGTCCGGCGCATACTGGCGGCCAACCACAGTCGATCGCGTCCTTCCGCGGCACCTTAGAACCCGCACCGCGTGGCGCCACTGAGAATCGCCGTTCAAGAGCCTAGAACCGCGGCAGTGTAGCGACCTCGTACAAGGCGTACCCAAGCAGCACCAAGGCCAGCGCGATCGCGGCGATGCGCACGCCCCAGATCCTGAAGCGCTGGCTCACCGCGACCAGGAACAACACCAACGCAAACAGCACGGTCGCGCCGATGTACTTCTCGGCCGTCTCCCGGGCATGGGTGCCTTCTTCCTCGGCGTGGGCGGCTTCCTCGTTGAGGTGCTCGGCCTGCTCCAACTGCGGATTGTGGTACTCGGCCATGTAGCCGGGCCCCGGCGGCGCCGACGGCGTGGTGAACGGTGCCGTCTTTAGCCAGGCGTCGAACGCGGTCCGGTATTCCGGGCTGAACCGGCGCACCAGCATCGCCTGCAGCTGGGCATCGTTGGTGCGCTTGGCCACCAGCCATTCGTTGAACGTGGACGCGTCGGACGCCAGGCGCTGCTGACCTGCGATGGCGACGGTGGTGGCGTGGACCCGGTCCACGCCCGCCTCGGCGTACAGGATCGACTGGCGGCCGTCCCCCTTGGCCGCCTGGAAGCCACCCCAGGCGGTGGCGACCGCGGCCACCGCCAGCAAGAGGACCCCCACAATCTCGATGACCTCTTCCCAGCGCCGGCTCTCCCTGACGGGTTCCTCGCGCTCGGTCAGCTTGTGGGCAACCTCCAGGTTCATGTCCTCGGGCATGTCCCGAACCTCCTCCCCCTCACCAGGGCGGTCTTGTGCAACCTCATGGAGGTGCGATGGCCGGACTGACCACCGACAACGATCTGGCAGCTCATCGGTCGCGGCGCGGCCAGCTGCTCAGCCTGCTGACATGCTAACCGTCCCACAAGCGGCCAACGTCATCCGCAGAGGGTGATGATCGTGACGGATCCGGTGCCACGACACCCGGCCCGCCGGGCAATTGCCCGAAAGGCCGGTCAGGCCGGCGGGGCTGGAGGAGTCGGATCGTACCTCAGCCCGGCTCGACAAGTTCAGTACGATGAAGCTGGGCAACTTCCCCCAGGCCTTCACGCACCTGTCGCTGATCAACGCGGCCATCACCCTGGACCACCAGCTCGACCACGGCGTCGGCTTCGATCCCATCCGGAGGGTGAACGCCGCTGGCGCCGGGTGACCCGCTGGTGATCGCTGCCAGCCCTGGCCTTCGATGATGTTGCTTCGATCAGGCTGGCTGAGCTGCCGGGCACTGGCTAACGCCCTGGCCGTTCCCGCGCCGGCGCGGAGGTATCGACACGGCCGCGGGCGAAGGCGTCGACGCGGCCCCAGCGGCCGGGGATGTCCAGCAGCTCGAGATGACCGATGGTGCGGGGGAGCGCGGGGTCGACCAAGAGATGCTCTCCAACCGGCTCCAGGCCCAGCATCGTGGCCAGCAGCAGCAGCGGCGCACCGGTCGACCAGGCCTGGGGGCTGCAGGCGGTCGGATACTGGACCGGGTACTTGGTCATCGAGCGTGGGTAGCCGCCGAAGGCTTCGGGGAGCCGACCGTTGAAGAACTCCGCTGCCTCCAGGATGCCCGCTGCGACCTGTGCCGCTTCCTCTTTGAAGCCGTAACGGCGCAGCCCCCAGGCGATGAAGGAGTTGTCGAAGGGCCAGATGGTGCCGACGTGGTAGCCGATCGGGTTGTAGCGGCCTTCGCCCACCGCCAGGGTGCGCACCCCCCACCCGGAGAACAGCCGCTCGCCCATGAGGTGTCGCGCCACGGCCTTGGCCTTGGTCTTGTCGACGATGCCGCTCCAGAGCAGATGCCCGTTGTTCGACGTCAGCGAGTCCACCCGGCGGCCATCGGCCTCTAGGGCGATGGCGAAGTACTCGCCGTCCTCGACCCAGAAGTCGCGGTTGAACCGGCGCTTTAGATCGGCGGCTTGGCGCTCCAGGGTCTCGGCGAAGGTGGGGTCACGCCAGACCAGACGGGCCAGGCGGGCTCCGCGAAGCTTGGCGTCGTAGGCGTACCCCTGGAGCTCGCAGGTGGCCCGGGGGAAGCCCGGCAGCGTGCCGTCGCGGTACGAGATCGAGTCCCAGGAGTCCTTCCAGCACTGGTTCTCCAGCCCGGTCTCCTGGTTGCGACGCTGATACGCGATATACCCGTTGCCCTGCAGGTCCGCGTACTCGTCGATCCAGTTCAGCGCCGCCCGGGCCTCGAACTCCAGCTCCCGCACCAGCCGGGTGTCACCGGTCCAGCGCTCGTACTCGTCCAGCAGGACGACAAACAGCGGCGTCGCGTCGGCGCTGCCGTAATAGGGCGAATGGGGTCGCTCCTCGAAGGCAGTCAGCTCGCCGTAGCGCATCTCGTGGAGAATCCGGCCGGGATCCTCGTCGCGGAAGTCGTCGATGCGGGTGCCTTGCCGAAGCGCGAGCTCGCGCAGGGTCGTCGCCGCCAGCTCCTGGTTGAAGGGCAGCGCCTGCAGGCTGGTGAGGATGCTGTCGCGTCCGAACATGGTCATGAACCAGGGCAGCCCCGCTGCGGGCAGGCTGTGGTGTCCGGCGCTGATCGGTGAGAACCGCAACGCCGCCAGATCGACCAGGCTGCGGCCATACGTTGTCTTCAGCGGCTCCCAGTCACACTCCAGTCGCGGGGCCTGGTCGAGCCAGCGTTCGAGGTTGCGGGCCATGTTGGTCCGTGGCCGTCGCGCCTGCCAGGCCAGCGACGGCTCGGTGTCCCCCTCCCCCGTCGCTCCCAGCACCTCGGGGACGACGTCAAGACCGGTCTTCCAGCTCCCATGCGGTCCGAGCTGGAGTTGGAAGGTCAGCCCATGCTCATCAAGCGCGCACGGTTGGGAAGAGGAGATCACGGTCGACCGCGAGAACGTCTCGCGCCGGTAGGTGAGCACCAGCCTCTGGTCATCGAGACGAATGGAGTATGAGCCCTTCTTGTCCACCGCATCCTTGACCTCGAACAGGTCAGCGAAGTCGCAGCCGACTTCGACCCGGACGGTGAGCTCCACGGGCTTGGCGTCGTGATTGAGGATCGTCAGCTCCTCGTGGAAGCCGTTGGCCACCGAGCGATGGCGGATCACCGACAGCTTGGCGTCGACATAGACCGTGCCGGTTCCGGGCACGAGGAAAAACCGTGTCTCGAAGTACTGCAGGTCGTCGACCGAC
>JASLIH010000218.1 GCA_030152105.1 Actinomycetes bacterium | reverse complement strand
CACCGAGTGCTTCTCGCCGTACTCGCTCATGTCGATGCGGACCATGGCCCGCTCGTCGTCGAACAGCAGCGCGGCCAGGGCCCTGGCCAGCTCGGTCTTGCCGACCCCGGTGGGCCCGAGGAACAGGAAGCTGCCGATCGGGCGGCCCGGCTCGGCCAGCCCGGCCCGCGAGCGGCGGATGGCGTCGGCCACCGCCTGCACGGCGTCGTCCTGGCCGACCACCCGGAGGTGCAGCTCGTCCTCGAGCCGCAGCAGCTTGGCCATCTCGCCCTGGACGAGCCGGGTCACGGGGATGCCGGTCCAGGCCGACACGACCTTGGCCACGTCCTCCTCGTCGACCTCCTCCTTGAGCATCTTGCGGTCGGCCTGCAGCTCGGCCAGGCGCTGGTTGGCGGTGGCCAGGTCGCGCTCAAGGCCGGGAAGGACGCCGTAGCCGAGCTCGGCCGCCCGCTCCAGGGCGCCGTCCCTGGTCGCCCGCTCGGCCTCGCCCTTGACCTCCTCGATCCGGGCGTTGGTCTGCCGGATCGCCGCGATGGCCTCCTTCTCGCCCTCCCAGTGGGACTTCATCCCGGTGAGGGTCTCCTGGAGGCCGGCCAACTCCTCCTCCAGCTTGGCCAGCCGCTCCCGCGACACCTCGTCCTTCTCCTTGCGCAGCGCGGCCCGCTCGATCTCGAGCTGGCGGGCCCGGCGCTCCAGCACGTCGACCTCGGTCGGCATGGAGTCGATCTCGATGCGCAGCCGCGAGGCGGCCTCGTCGACCAGGTCGATGGCCTTGTCGGGCAGGAACCGGCCGGTCACGTACCGGTCCGAGAGCACCGCCGCCGCCACCAGGGCCGAGTCCTGGATGCGGACGCCGTGGTGGACCTCGTAGCGCTCCTTGAGGCCGCGCAGGATGGCGATGGTGTCCTGGACGCTCGGCTCCCCCACCAGCACCGGCTGGAAGCGGCGCTCCAGGGCGGCGTCCTTCTCGATGTGCTTGCGGTACTCGTCGAGGGTGGTGGCCCCGACCATGCGCAGCTCGCCCCGGGCCAGCATCGGCTTGAGCATGTTGGAGGCGTCCATCGAGCCCTCGGCGGCGCCGGCCCCGACCACGGTGTGGAGCTCGTCGATGAAGGTGATGATCTGGCCCTCGGAGCCGCGGATGTCGTCGAGCACGGCCTTGAGCCGCTCCTCGAACTCGCCCCGGAACTTGGACCCGGCGACCATGGCCCCCAGGTCGAGGGCGACGATCCGCTTGTCCTTGAGCGAGGAGGGCACGTCGCCGGCCACGATCCGCCCGGCCAGCCCCTCGACGATGGCCGTCTTGCCGACCCCGGGCTCGCCGATCAGGACCGGGTTGTTCTTGGTCCGGCGCGACAGCACCTGGACGACCCGGCGGACCTCGTCGTCGCGGCCGATCACCGGGTCGAGCCGGCCCTGGCGGGCCATCTCGGTCAGGTCGCGGCCGAAGCGCTCCAGCGCCTGGTACTTGGCCTCGGGGTCCTGGTCGGTGACCTTCTTGCCTCCGCGGACCTCGGCCAGGGCGGCCAGGATGGCCTCGCGGGTCACCCCGGCATCGGTGAGCAGCCTGGCCGCGGCGGTCGAGCCCTCGGTCAGGGCGAGCAGCAGGTGCTCGGTGGAGACGTACTGGTCGCCGAGGGCGCCGGCCTCCTTGCGGGCCCGCTCGAGCAGCCGGCCGAGCTGGGGCGAGGCGACCGTCTCCTGCTCGGGGCCGTAGACCTTGGGGATCCGGTCGAGGGCCTCGGACGCCCGGGCCTTGAGCATGCCCGGGTCGGCCCCGGCCCGGCGCACGACCGGGTACACCACCCCGTCGGGGTCGGCGAGCAGGGCGACCAGCAGGTGCTCGGGCTCGATGCGCTGGTGGTCGCTGGAGCGGGCCTCGCGCTGGGCGGTGGCCAGCGCCTCGGCGGCCCGGTGGGTGAAGCTGTTCACGTCCATTGATGGTTTCCGTTCAGGCCTGTTCGTACCGTGATGGGTGCTCGTAGCGGACGATCGCCGAGGAGTAGGGGACGAGGTCGCGCCGGGCCGACCGGCGGACGCTGTCCAGCTCCTGGCGGTGGCGGCGGGCCTGGGCCCGCAGCTCGGCCTCGAGCGCGGCCACCGTCGCCTGGAGGCGCTCGACCTCCTGGGTCAGGGCGATGACCCGCCTGACCCCTTCCAGGTTCATGCCGTCGCCGGTCAGCCGCTTGATCTCCAGCAGCCGCTGGATGTCCCGCTCGGAGTACCGGCGGGCGTTGGCGGTGGTCCGCTTGGGCCGGACCAGGCCCTCCCGCTCGTAGATGCGCAGCGTCTGGGGGTGGACCCCGGCCAGCTCGGCCGCGACCGAGATCACGAACACCGCCCGGTCCCGCTGATCAGCCATGGTCGTCACCTCCCCGCTCGGCCTCAGTCGATCCCGAGGTGGTTCCTCGGCGTGGTGTCGGACAGCGACGCGAACTCGCGCAGCAGGTCCCGCTCCTTGCGCGAGAGCTTCTCGGGCACGGCCACCTGGAGGCTGACCAGCAGGTCGCCGGCGCCCTTGCGGCCGGCGCCGGGCACCCCCCGGCCCCTGACCCGGAAGGTGCGGCCGTTCTGGGTGCCGTCCGGGACCTTGAGGGTCACCGGGCCGTCCAGGGTCGGCACCTTGAGCTCGGTGCCGAGGGCGGCCTCGGCGAAGGTCACCGGCACGGTGATGGTCAGGTCCTGGCCGTTGCGCCCGAACAGGGGGTGCGGGGTGACCTTGACCTTGACGATCAGGTCGCCGGCGGGGGCGCCGGCCTGGCCGGGCTCGCCCTGACCCTTGAGCCGGACGGTGGCCCCGTCGTTGACCCCGACCGGGATCCGGACCCGCAGCTCCCGGGTGCGGACCTCGCTGCCCCGGCCCTGGCAGGTCGGGCAGGGGTCGTCGATCACCGAGCCGCGGCCCTGGCAGGTCGGGCAGGGGCTGGAGAGGCCGAACAGGCCCTGGTCGCGGGTGACCGTGCCGCGCCCGTTGCAGGTCGGGCAGGGCCGGGGCAGGGTGCCCGGCTTCGCCCCAGAGCCATGGCAGGTGTGGCAGGGCGCCGGGCCGCGCAGCTGGAGCGGGATGGTGGCCCCGCGGACCGCCTCCTCGAAGCCGAGGGTGACCTCGCTCTCGACGTCGCGGCCGCGCCGGGCCGCGGTCTGCGACTGCCGGCCGCCGCCGAACAGGTTCCCGAACAGGTCGCCGAGCCCGCCGAGGTCCTCGACCCGGACCCGGCCGCCGCCGGGGAAGCCGCCCCCGCCGCCTGGGAAGCCACCCCCGAACCCGCCGGAGGCCAGCAGCCGCCGGGCCTCGTCGTACTCGGTCCGCTTCTTGGGGTCGGACAGCACGGCATAGGCCCGCCCGACCTCCTTGAACCGCTCCTCGGAGGCCTTGTCACCCTTGTTGGCGTCCGGGTGGTGCTTCTGGGCGAGCTTCCGGTAGGCCTTCTTGATGTCGGCCGCCGACGCGTCCTTGGACACGCCGAGGTCGGCGTAGAAGTCCTTCTCCAGGTACTCGGAGTTGTTCATCCGCTACTTCGCGACCTTCACCATGGCGGGGCGTAGGACCTTGCCCCGCAGCTCGTAACCGGCCCGGACGATGTCGACGACCATGCCCGGCTCGGTGTCCTCCTCCTCGACGGCGATCACGGCCTCGTGGCGCTCGGGGTCGAAGGGCTTGCCCTCGGCCTCGATCCGGACCAGGCCCTCGGCCTCGAGGACCTCACGGAGCTCGCCGAAGACCATCTCCACGCCCTTGAGCATGCGGTCGAAGTCCCGCGACCGCTCGGCCGACGAGACGGCCAGCTCGAAGTTGTCCAGCACCGGCAGCAGCCTCGCCACCAGTGCCTGAGAGGCGGACGCGGCCCTGGCCGTCTGCTCGCGCAGGGTCCGCTTGCGGTAGTTGTCGAAGTCGGCCTGGAGCCGGCGCAGGTCGTCGAGGTAGCTCTCGGCCTCGGCCCTCGCCTTGTCCAGGTCGGCCGCGATCGCGTCCTCCTCGGCCTCGACCCCGTCGGCCTCGATCCCCTCGAGGGCCTCGGCCTCGTCGGCGACGTCGGCGTCGGCCTCGTCGGTGAGCTCGTCGGCGCGCTCGGGAACGGCCTCGTCCTGCTCGGCGGCCTCGCTGGGCTCGGCGGGCTGCTCCTCGAGGGGCTGCTCGCCGGCCTCTTCCGCGACCGCCTCAGGCGCCTCGTCGTCTCGCTTCTCGGTGTCCTTCACGGTGTCCCCTCTGGCGAAGAGGGGAGGCGGTGGACGCCTCCCCTCCCCTGGTGGCATGGTCGGATCAGGCGTCGCCGGCCGGGGTCGAGGTCCCCGGAACCTCCTGGCGGCCGCCGCCGGCGCGAACGGTGATCTTCTTCGGCTTGGCCTCCTCGGCCTTGGGCACGACCACCTCGAGCACCCCGTTCTCGAACGAGGCCTCGATAGCGTCCGCCTGCACCTGCGAGGGCAGGGTGATCGAGCGGCGGAAGCTGCCGTAGCGGCGCTCGACCCGGTGGTACTGCTGCTCCGAGGACTCGCTGGTGAACTGGCGCTCGCCCTGGATGGTGAGCAGCCCGTCCTCCAGCGTGATGTCGAGGTCGTCGGCGTTGACGCCCGGGACCTCGACGGTGACCACGTAGGCGTCCTTGCGCTCGGAGATGTCGAGCGCCGGTGCCCACACGCGCCCACCGGCCTGGCCCTGGCGCGCTCGGCCGAAGACCTGGTTCATCTCGTCCTGGATCGCCAGCAGGTCCTGGAAGGGATCCCAACGCGACACACTCATGATGGCCCTACCTCCTCCTGGTCCGAGGGGGTTATGCCCCCTTCTGCTGGTCCTGATCGCCCTCGTCGATGATCTCGGCGTCGACCACGTCGCCGTCGGCCTGGGTGGTGGTCCCCTGGTCGGTGGTGGTGGTCGCCCCGGGCTCGCCCTGGCCGGGGCCAGGCTGGGCCTGGGCGTAGACCGCCTCGGCCAGCTTGTAGCTCGCCTGCTGCAGGGCCTCGGTGGCCGAGGTGATGGCGACGGTGTCGTCGCCGGCGAGCTTCTCCTTGAGGTTGGTCAGGGCCGACTCGACGGTCGAGCGGTCCTCGTCGGAGATCTTGTCGCCGTAGTCCTTGAGGCTCTTCTCGGTCTGGTAGACGAGCTGCTCGGCCCGGTTCTTGGCCTCGGCGGCCTCGCGCCGGCGGCGGTCCTCCTCGGCGTACTGCTCGGCCTCGCGGACCATGCGGTCGATGTCGTCCTTGGGCAGCGCCGTGCCGCCCGTGATGGTCATCGACTGCTCCTTGCCGGTACCGCGGTCCTTGGCCGAGACGTTGACGATGCCGTTGGCGTCGATGTCGAAGGTGACCTCGATCTGGGGCACGCCCCGGGGCGCCGGCGGGATGCCGACGAGCTGGAAGTTGCCCAACAGCTTGTTGCCGTAGGTCATCTCGCGCTCGCCCTGGAAGACCTTGACGTCGACCTCGGACTGGCCGTCGTCGGCGGTGGTGAACACCTCCGAGCGGCGGGTCGGGATGGTGGTGTTGCGCTCGATGAGCTTGGTCATCACCCCGCCCTTGGTCTCGATGCCGAGCGACAGCGGGGTCACGTCCAGGAGCAGGATGTCCTTGACCTCGCCCTTGAGCACGCCGGCCT
>JASLIH010000214.1 GCA_030152105.1 Actinomycetes bacterium | reverse complement strand
CGAGCCCGCCCCCTCGGCGGGGGAGGGCGGCCGCCAGGACCTGGCCGCCCAGGCCGGGGAGCGCCAGGCCCGCTGGGCGGGGGCGGCCGACCGGCTGCGGCGGGGGGTCCGGGAGCGGTTCGGGCCGGGAGGGTTCCAGCGGCACCCGGCCGGGGGCGGGCCGGACGCGGCCGTGACCTGGCTGGCCCCGCCGTTCGGGCCGCCCGACCCGGCGGTCGAGCGGGCGGTCAGGACGACCTGGCGGCGGCTGACCGTCGCCGGCGGGGCGGTGCCGGGACGGCCCTGGCTGGGGAGCGACCCCTGGACCCCGGCCACGGCGTCGTTCGCCCTGGCCGCCATGGCCGCAGGCGACCTGCCGGCCGCCGAGGCCCGCCTGGGCTGGCTGCTCGGCCACCGGACGGCCCTCGGCGCGTTCCCCGAACGGGTCGGCCGCGACGACGGCGCCCCCCGCTCGGTCGCCCCCCTCGCCTGGACCCACGCGATCGTCCTGCTGACCCTGGTCAGCCGCGATCGCGCGGTTCCGGCCCCCTGACCCGGCTCTCCGACCCGGTCCCGGGTGGGGCGGCGCCCGCGGAAGCGGGTGCGGATACCCCATCGCCCTCGGCGCCCCGCGTCTCCGAGCGGCCGTCCCCGCCCTCATCGTCGCCGGTGACGGCGGCGGCGGCGGCCTCGGCGGCGGTCTCGTGGGCGGTCTCGTGGGCGGTCAGGCGCTCGTTGAGCAGGACGTTGAAGGCGGCGGCGATGGGGATGGCCATCAGGGCCCCGACCAGGCCGAGGATGGTGGCGCCGATCAGGCCGGCGATCAGGACGGCGGCGGCGCCCAGCTCGACGGTCGTCTTCAGCACCCGGGGGGCGATCAGGTAGTTCTCGAGCTGCTGGTAGCCGACGAAGAAGGCGGCGACGAGCACGGTGGTGGGCCACAGGCCGTTCGAGAACAGGGCCACGGTGACGCCGATGATCGCCCCGAGGGTCGCCCCGATCATCGGGATCAGGTCGCAGATCGCGACCACGAACGCCAGCGGCACCGCGAACCGCACCCCGAGGATGGTGAAGGCGATGAACGCCACCACCCCGGCGATCAGCGAGATGATGATGTTGCCGATCATGTAGCCGCCGACCTTGTCGACCACCAGGTCGACGACCTGCCGGGCCTGCTGGCGCTGTGAGACCGGGAACAGCCGGACCAGCCCCGCGCGGATCCTGGGCATGTCGGCCATGAAGTAGACGGTGAACACCAGCACGGTGAGGCCGTTGAACACCGCCCCGAAGACCCGGCTGGTGAAGCCGAGCACGCCGCTCCCGAGCCGGCTCGGCAGGGTGCCCACCATCCCCTGGAGCCGGTCGGAGAGGTTGTAGCGGTCGTTGAGCTCACGGAACTGCGAGGAGCGGCTCTGGAGGCGGCCCAGGTAGCCGGGCAGGTCGTCGACCAGGTTGCCGAACTGGGTCACCAGCGGCGGGATCACCGAGATGAAGAAGGCGGCGGCCAGGGCGAAGGCGAGCAGGAAGATCAGGGTGACGGCGAGCCCGCGGCGCATCCCCCGCCTGACCAGGAGTCGCACCGCCGGGTCGAGGCTGACGGCGATGAACAGCGCGACCAGGATCCGGACCAGGATGGCCCTGACCGTGTACAGGGAGTACAGCCCGATGACGGTGACGGCGGCCCCGAGGCTGAACAGGGCCCCGTAGCGGAACACCAGCCCCGGCCGCAGCCGGTCCGGGGGTGTCGAGGGTTCCATGCCGGGATGCTACCGCCCTGGTGATCTCGCCGGTACGACGAGCGTGGATTCCGGGTAGCCTGCCCCTTGCCGCGAGCGGTTGACAGCGCGATGCTTGGGCCGAGAGCGGGGCGGGCTGGAGGAGCAGACGATGAGCGACCAGGCGGCGGAGGGGACGGCCACCGAGGAGACGGCCACCGAGAAGACGGCCAAGAAGTCCACGCCGACCAGGACCACCCTGCGGGTGGTCCTCGCCCTCGTGCTGATCGTGGCCATCTTCTACTACCTGCTCAAGGACATCTCCCTGGCCGACGTGTGGGCGGCCATCACGGCAATGACCTGGAGCGAGCTGGCCGGCCTGGCCCTGGTCGCCGGCTGGAACCTGTGCACCTACGCCTTCGTGTGGATGACGGTCACGCCCGGCCTGACGTTCGGCCGGGCCATGATCATGACCCAGGCCACCACCGCCATCACCAACACCGTGCCCGCCGGCTCGGCCATCGGCGTCGGCATGACCTATGCGATGCTCGGCGGCTGGGGCTTCTCCCGCTCCCGGATCACCATCGCCGTGCTCGTCTCCGGCGTCTGGAACGCCTTCGCCAAGCTCGCCATCCCGGTGCTCGCCCTGGCCCTGGTCGCCCTCCAGGGCAACGCCAGCGGCGCCCGGCTGACCGCCGCCCTGCTCGGCATCGCCGGGCTGGTCGCCGCCATTGTGGTGTTCGCGCTCATGCTGCGCAGCGAGCGGATGGCCGAGAAGGTCGGGGTGGCGGCCGGCCGGGTCACCTCGCGGCTGCTGGCCCTGATCCGCCGGCCCCCGGTCCAGGGCTGGGAGATCGCGACGGTGAAGTTCCGCAACCGGACCATCGACCTGCTGGAGCACCGCTGGTTCCCGATCACCGCGGCCACCCTGGTCAGCCACCTGTCGCTGTACCTGGTCCTGCTGGTCTGCCTGTGGGACATGGGCGTCAGCAACGCCGAGGTCAACTGGGCCGAGGTCCTGGCCGTGTTCGCCTTCGCCCGCCTGGCCACCGCCATCCCCTTCACCCCGGGCGGGGCCGGGGTGGTGGAGGCGGTGCTGATCACCGGCCTGACCGCCGCCGGCGGCTTCAAGCCCGAGGTCGTGGCCGCCGTGCTGGTCTACCGGGCGCTCACCTGGGGCCTGCCCATCCTGGTCGGGATCGTCTGCCTGCTCTGGTGGCGGAAGCAGTCGCTGACCGCCCTGGAATCCGACACCGCCGGCTCGACCGGGGCCGCGCGGCCATGACCCGCGGCCGGCGCGTCGAGCGCCGCCCGACCGACCTGATCTGGCTGGTCACCGGCACCGTGGTCCTGCTGCTGTGCGCCCTGCCGGTCCACGCCGACCGGGTCGGCGGCCTCGAGGCCGACCTGTTCCGGCTGGTCAACGACCTGCCCAGCGTCCCCTTCACGGTCGTCTGGGCGCCCATGCAGCTCGGCAACCTGCTGGTCGTGCCGGCGGCCGTGCTGGCCGCCCTGGCCTTCCGGCGCTGGCGGCTGGCCGGCGGGCTGGCCCTGGCCGGAGCCGGCGTCTACGTGCTGGCCAAGGTGGTCAAGCGGTTCGTCGAGCGCGGCCGGCCCAGCGACGTGCTCGACGACGTGGTCGTCCGCGGGGCCGCCCCCCACGGGCTCGGGTTCGTCTCCGGCCACATCGCCGTGGTCACCTCCCTCGCCCTGGTCGCCTGGCCCTGGCTGCCCCGGTGGGGCCGCTGGGCGGCCGGCCTGGCCGTGGCCGCCGTGTTCTTCACCCGCATGTACGTCGGCGCCCACCTGCCCCTGGACATGGTCGGCGGGGCCGCCCTCGGGGTGGCCGTCGGCGCCCTGGTCCGGCTGCTGCTGGGCGTGCCCGCCCGCGATCCCGGCCCGGCCGACGACACCGCCGCCACCACCACGCCCGACGCGGAGCGGGCCGCCTGATATGGCCTGGCTGCCCCGGCCCGGCTACAGCCGCCACCCCGGCGACGCCGTCCGGGTCGTTCTCGGCACCGGCGTCCTGGCCCTGACCACCACGGCCATCCACAAGGACTTTGTCGGCGACCGCGAGGCGGCCCTGTTCCGGGTCGTCAACGAGCTCGCCCTGCCCGGCTGGACCTGGCCCGGGGTCTGGCTGGTCATGCAGCTGGGCGTGATCGGGGCCGTGCCCCTGGTGGCGATCCTGGCCCTGGCCACCCGGCGGCTGCGCCTGGCCCTCGACGCCGTCCTGGCCGCCGGCAGCATCTACCTGATCGCCAAGCTGGTGAAGGAGTTCGTGCAGCGGGGCCGGCCCCAGACCCTGCTCGACGGCGTCAACATCCTCGGCGAGCCGGCCCGGGGCCTCGGGTACGTCTCCGGGCACTCGGCGGTGGCGGTCGCCCTGGCCACGGTGTCCAGCCCCTACCTGGGCCGGCGGGCCCGGCGGGTCGCCTGGATCCTGGCCGGCTGCGTCTGCCTGGCCCGCATGTACGTCGGGTCGCACCTGCCGTTCGACGTGGTCGGCGGGGCCGCCCTCGGCTGGGCGGCCGGGTCGCTGGTGCTGTTCGTCCTCGGCGCCCCCGACCCCCGCCCGTCGCTGACCAAGCTCCGGGCCGCCCTCACCGAGCACGGCCTGGACCCGACCGGCCTGGAGCCGGTCGGCGGCGACCTGCGCCGCTCGACCTGCTTTGTGACCGGCGGCGAGGCGCCGCTGTTCGTCAAGGTCGTGCTCAGGGAGTGGCGCGACGGCGACCTGCTGTGGCGGGCCTGGCGGCGGCTGACCCGCCGCGGCCAGACCCGGCCGGCGCGGGTCGGCTCGCCCCACCACGAGGTCGAGCACGAGGCCTCGATGGCCCTGCTGGCGGCCAGGGGCGGCGTGCGCGTCCCCGAGGTGCTGCTGGTCCGGTCCTTCGACAACGGCGCCGGCATGCTCGTCCAGCAGCGTGTCGACGGCCACAACCTCCAGGAGCTGGAGGCCGGCCAGATCGACGACGCCCTGCTCACCGAGCTCTGGCGCCAGGTCGGCCTGCTCCACAAGGCCGGGATCGCCCACGGCGAGCTGGTCCCGGCCAACTGCATGGTCGACACCGACGGCCAGCCCTGGCTGGTCGACTTCGACCAGGCGCGGGCCGCGGTGGCCAGCACCCTCCAGGACCGGGACCGGGCCGAGCTGCTGGCCGCCCTCGCCGCCATGGTCGGCCAGGAACGGGCCAAGCGCACCTCCGAGGCCACCCTGGTGTGAGCCCCCCGCCCCTCCCGGCGGGCGGGCTGGCGGCGTCCGGTAGCATGACCCTATGGACCGGCGGATCTTCGGGCTCGAGAACGAGTACGGCGTCACCTGCACGTTCCGGGGCCAGCGTCGGCTGTCACCGGACGAGGTGGCCCGTTACCTGTTCCGGCGGGTCGTCTCCTGGGGGCGTTCCTCCAACGTGTTCCTGGAGAACGGGGCCCGGCTGTACCTGGATGTCGGCTCCCATCCCGAGTACGCCACCCCCGAGTGCGACTCGGTCACCGAGCTGATCACTCACGACAAGGCGGGCGAGCGGATCCTGGAGAGCCTGCTCGCGGCCGCCGAGGCCCGCCTCCACGAGGAGGGCATCGCCGGCAAGATCTTCCTGTTCAAGAACAACACCGACTCGGCCGGCAACTCCTACGGCTGCCACGAGAACTACCTGGTGTCGCGCTACGGCGAGTTCCAGCGCCTGGCC
>JASLIH010000213.1 GCA_030152105.1 Actinomycetes bacterium | reverse complement strand
CTGATCCTGGCCGCGGCGGCCGTGTGCTTCAGCCTCGGGGTGGGCGCCGCCGCCTACGCCGTCACCCGGACCGGCCTGCGGCGCACCCTGACCGCGGTGCTGGCCGTGCTCGCCCTGGCCGCGTCGGTCGCGTTCGTGGTCGGCGCCGTCCGGAGCCTGCTGGCGCTGGGGGCGATGGTGGGGCTGATCGTGGTCGGTGGGGTGGCGACCAGGCACGCCCTCGGCCGGGACATCCGCTCGCTGAAGAGCCGCCCGACCCCCGGGGAGCCGGTCGGCCCGGCCACCCGGCCGGTCCTGCTGATGAACCCCAAGTCGGGCGACGGCAAGGTCGAGCGCTTCAACCTGGTCGAGGAGGCGCGGCGGCGCGGGATCGAGCCGGTGGTCCTGGCCCCAGGGGACGACCTGCGGCGGCTGGCCGAGCAGGCCGTCGCCGGAGGTGCCGACGTGATCGGGATGGCCGGGGGGGACGGATCCCAGGCGCTGGTCGCCGGGGTGGCCGCGGCCAGCGGCGTCGGGTTCGTGTGCGTGCCCGCCGGCACCCGAAACCACCTGGCCATGGACCTGGGCCTGGACCGCGGTGACGTGGCCGGCGCCCTGGACGCCTTCGGGGCGGCGGTGGAGCGGCGCATCGACCTCGGCCTGGTCGGCGAGCGGGTGTTCGTCAACAACGCCACCGTCGGGCTGTACGCCAAGATCGTCCAGTCCCCCGCCTACCGCGACCGCAAGGTCGGCACCGCCCTCGAGCTCCTGCCCACCATGCTCGGCCCCGGGGCCGCCCCGCTCGACCTGCGCTTCACCGGCCCCGACGGCACCGAGCACGCATCGGCCCACCTGATCCTGGTCTCCAACGACCCCTACGAGCTGGGCGGCGGCGAAGGGTTCGGCTCCCGCCGCCGCATCGACGCCGGCAACCTCGGCATCGTGGCCGCCACCTTCCGGACCTCGGGCGAGATCGCCCGCGTGCTCCAGTCCGAGGCCGCCGGCCGGAGCTGGCGCCCGCCGGGCTGGGTCGAGTGGGCCAGCGCCAGCTTCCAGCTCCAGTCCGGCCAGCCGGTGGAGATCGGCATCGACGGCGAGGCCCTGGTCCTCGACCCGCCGATCGAGTTCCGCACCCTCCCCGGCGCGCTGCGGGTCCGCATCCCCCTCAGCGCACCCGGCTACTCCCCCGCCGCCACGGCCCCGACCCGGGGCTGGGCCACCGTCACCGCCCTGCTCCGCACCACCACCGGCCGGCCGGTCGCCATCGGGTCCTCCTGACCCTGGAGCCCGCCACTCAGCTGGGACGGCTTTCGCCGCCGAGGGGGACCAGCCGCACCCGGCTGATGGCGTTGCGGTCCATGGCGAGCACCACCAGCCGCCACTGGTCGACCTCGACGGCGTCGCCATCGGACGGGATGCGCCCGAGCCGTTCCAGGATCAGCCCGGCCACGGTCGCGTACGAGCCCTCGGGCAACGAGACGCCGAGGTCCGCGAGGTCGTGGACGGGGAACGACCCGGGAAGGACCATGGAGCCGTCGGGCCGGTGCTGGACCCCGCGGAAGTCGGGGTCGAACTCGTCGTAGATCTCCCCCACCAGCTCCTCGAGCAGGTCCTCGACCGTGATGATCCCGGCGGTGCCGCCGTACTCGTCGACCACGATGGCCAGCTGCCCGCGAGCCGCCTGGAGGCGCCGCAGGGCTTCCAGCACCCCCATCGGCTCGGGCAGGGCCGGGATCGGCCGGACGCAGTCGGCGACCAGCCCCTCGGCACCGACCAGGTCCTGGAGCGTCACCAGGCCGAGCACATTGTCGAGCTCGTCGCGGTAGACGGGGGCGCGGCCGTGGGTGCTCTGGAGTAGCGTCTGGATCGCCTCCTCGACCGTGGCCTCGGCCGGGATGGCGACGACGTCGCGGCGGGGAACCAGCACGTCGCTGAGCCGCCGCTCGCCGAGCTCGATCGTCTCGGCCAGGATCCGGCGCTGCTCGGGCCGGAAGACGGCGCCGGTGGCGATCATGTCGCGGACCTCCTCCTCGGTCACCTCCTCGCGCTGCCGGCCCGGGTCGGCCCCGGCCAGGCGGACCAGCAGGTCGGTCGACTTGGAGAGGAGCCAGACGGCGGGGCGGGTCAGGGTCGAGACGACCGCCAGCGGCCTGGCCGCCCGCCGGGCCCACCGTTCCGGTCGCTGGAGGGCGATCCGCTTGGGGGCGAGCTCGCCGACCACCAGGGTCAGGTAGGTGAGCACCATGGTGACCAGGAGCACGGCCACCGGCTCGGCCGCCCGGCCGAGGCCCTCGAGCAGCGGGACCAGCGGCTGGGCCAGAGAGACGGCCGCCGCGGCCGACGCCAGGAAGCCGGCCAGGGTGATACCGATCTGAATGGTGGACAGGAACTGGTTGGGGTCGCGGGCCAGCCTGGCCACCAGCCGGCCCTGCTCCCCCTCCCGCTCCAGGCGCCGCAGCTGCCCCTCGCGCAGCGAGATCAGCGCGACCTCGCTGCCCGCGAAGGCGGCGTTGATCACCACCAGCAGCAGGACCAGCCCGATCTCGAGCCATGGTATCTGCATCGTCAGCCTCGTCCCGCCGACGACCAGGGCTCAACCATCGCTACTGCTCGGGCTGGGACAGGTGGACCCTGGCGTCCTCGTAGGTGCCGTCGCCGGGCGACCCGGCAGGCCCGTAGACGAGGTTCAGCACCCCCGTCTTGAAGGTCTCGGACGAGAGCAGCGTCAGCGGGATCGGGGTCTCTCCCTCGTCGAACAGCCGCATGCCCTTGCGGACAGCGATCGGGTGCACCAGCAGGTGCAGCTCGTCCAGCAGCCCGGCGGCCAGCAGCTGGCGGACGACCGAGACCGAGCCGCTCAGGCCGATGGTCCCATCGCCCGGCTCGTTCTTCAGGGCGGTGACGGTCTCGACGAGGTCGCCCTCCAGCTGCTCGGAGTTGCGCCAGGTGAACTCCAGCGCCTGGTTCGACACGACGATCTTGCGGACGTCGCCGAGCGCCCTGGCCATCTCGGCGTCCTCCTCGCCGGCCGCCTCCCGCTCCGGCCACGCCCCGGCGAAGCTGTCGTAGGTCGTGCGGCCGAACAGCACGATGTCGGCCGCGCCGAGCGTCGCCGTGACGGCGGCACCCATCTCGTCGTTGAAGTACGGGAAGTGCCAGTCCTGCGGGTTCTCGACGACGCCGTCGAGCGAGATGAACAGGCCGGCGATGATCTTGCGCATGTCGTGTCTCCTACAGGCTTCGGGCGGCCATTGGCGCGAACCGTGAGTACTGGCCCTGGAAGGTGACGGTCACGGTGTCGGTCGGGCCGTTACGGTGCTTGGAAACGATGAAGTCTGCCTCTCCCTTGCGCGTCGACTCCGGGTCGTAGATCTCGTCGCGGTAGATGAAGACGACCATGTCAGCGTCCTGCTCAAGTGAGTTGTGGGCGACGATGCCGTCGGCGATGAAGTTGTGCGTGCCGAGCACTGTCGCGTCGTAGACAGGCTCCTCGCCGAGCGGCTCGATGGCGACGATGGCATCCCAGAACACATCAGAGGTGGCGAGCCGGACGAGCCGGTCGTCGTGGAGCACGGCCGCGACCCTTGCCAGTCGGTCCCGTCCCGGCGCGGTCCTGTAGAGCGTGCTTCCGCAGTACTGGGTCCCGATTGCCGCCTGAAACGTCCTGGTCGTGACGGCGGCCTCGCGCATCCGACCCCGAACGACTGCCCAGATCTCCCTTGGAATGGTGTCCAGATTGGTGTTAGCGGTGGGAAGCACTGCACGGAGAATGGTCGCGAGGGACTTCCCGGCCGCGCCTCGAGCACCGTGGACACCGACTAGCTCGAGAAACCGAAGCTGATTCTCCGCGCCGTACAGGTACAGGTGGTAGCCAGGTCGGTAGCCGGCCTTCTGGACTCGCTTGACGCGGCCGCGGATTCCCAGGCGCAACAGCAGCGACTGGAGATCATCGATCAGCCGGCGGCTGGTGGACGCATAGTAGATCCGGCCCATGCGACCATCTCGACGCACGCTTCCGTCGGTGGCCCACAGGTGTCGGAGGAACAGCGCAATCTGGGCGTCGGGAAGGGCGAAGACCTCAGCGGGAATGAACTTCTCGTGGCTCCTCAGGCCGTACAGGCCCAGATCGCCGAGCCAAACTGCGAGGGGATTCCGCTTGCCGTGCGCAAGCCGAAATGGGGCCGGCAGGTACACGTGGGTCCATGTATCTTGCACCACTCGGCGTGGGATGATCCCGAAGTGCTCGGCGGCTTGTTCGACGGCCTCGAGGTTCGCCGGATCTGCGCTGGTGTAATGGAGCGGTTGCCGAGACGCGAAGCAGCCATCGCCAAGTAGGTGGGCGAGCATGACCGCTTCGGGCTCCGGCCAGGACCTCGTTCGGCTCGGGGCCGGAACCTCCCGGGGCGTGGCCAGTCGATCGCCGATCTCGAGATCAGCCAGGGGA
The DNA here is from genome assembly GCA_030152105.1 of Actinomycetes bacterium. Next base: position 1,235 of record JASLIH010000213.1, on the reverse strand, counting down.
CGCCACCCGTCGAGCGTGAGGAAGGGGTGATTGGCGCTCGCCTTGACCCGGCGACCGGACGCCAACTGGAGCTGGAACACCGACTTCACCCCGCTCGGGAACACGTGGGTCATGGTCCCCTGGACCAGCCGAAGATCGTCGTCGAGGGTCCAGACGGGGATGTCGCGTTCTCGGCGGAGGAGCAACTCGCCCAAGCTCTCCTCGGCGCCGGTGTCCGCGCGCATAACCCTCGTGTCGGCGGTCAGACAGCCGCTCTCGCGGAGATCGCTGAGCATCGGGCGACGATCGGCACGACTCTCCGGTTGCCGCGACAGCTGGGAGATGGCGATTACGGGGACCTCCAGCTCCTTGGCCAAGAGCTTGAGCGACCGGGAGATCTCGCTGACCTCCTGCTGGCGGTTCTCGAACCGCTTGCTCGGCTGCATCAGCTGCAGGTAGTCCACCACCACGAGTCCCAGGCCGTGGCGCTGCTTGAGTCGCCGGCACTTGGCCCGGATCTCCATCATGGTCGTGCCCGGGGAGTCGTCGATGAACAGCGGCGCGTCGGCCAGCTTCCCCAGCGACCGCGTCAGCCGGGTCCAGTCCGACTCCTCCATCCGCCCGGTCCGCAGCCGCTGCATGTCCACCGTGCACTCGGCGCACATCAGCCGCTGGACCAGCTCCGTCCGGCTCATCTCCAACGAGAACACCACCGTCGGCACCGACCCCCTGACCGCCGCATGCCGCGCCACGTCAAGGCCAAGGGTCGACTTCCCCACCGCTGGCCTTGCCGCGACGATGATGAGGTTGGCCGGCTGGAGGCCGGAGGTGAGGCGGTCGAGGTCGGGGAAGCCGGTGGGGACGCCGGTGATCTCGCGGTGGTCCTCGTGGAGGCGCTCGATCGCCTCGAGGGTGCCGGTGAGGACGTCGCGAAGGGAGTGGTAGTCCTCGGTGACCCGGCCCTGGGCGACCTGGTAGACGAGGGACTCGGCGATGTCGACGGCGCGCTCGGTGTCCTGGGGGGTCTCGAAGCCGAGCTGGACGATCTGGGTGCCGACGTCGATCAGGCGGCGCAGGACGCCCGCCTCCTTGACGATGCGGGCGTAGTAGCTGGCGTTGGCGGCGGTGGGGACGCTGGCCACCAGGGTGTGGAGGAACGGGGCGCCGCCGATGTCGGCCAGGGAGCCGTTGCGGCGCAGCTCCTCCTGGACGGTGACGGCGTCGACGGCGTCGCCGTGGCCGTACAGCTCCAGGAC
>JASLIH010000198.1 GCA_030152105.1 Actinomycetes bacterium | reverse complement strand
GGGCCGGCCGGGCCCGCGGGGTCGAGCCCGCCGACCTCCTCAGGCGGGTCCTGGAGCTGGCCGGCCCGGACGGCGACCCAACCCGGGCCAACCTGGCCGCGGCCGATCTGTTCTAGCGCTCCGAACCGGGCCCGGCGCTGGTACGCTCGCGTCGTCCCCATCCCCGTCTGGAGGTTTGCTCAATGGCCGATGCGAACCTGGTCCCCATCGTCATCGAGCAGACCAGCCGTGGCGAGCGCTCGTTCGACATCTTCTCCCGGTTGCTCAAGGACCGGATCATCTTCCTCGGCACGCCGATCGACGACACCATCGCCAACCTGGTCATGGCCCAGCTCCTGCATCTGGAGAGCGATGACCCGGACAAGGACATCTCGATCTACATCAACTCACCCGGCGGGTCCATCACCGACCTGCTGGCCATCTACGACACCATGCAGTACGTGAAGCCGGACGTCTCCACCATCTGCATGGGCATGGCCGCCTCGGCCGCCGCGGTGATCCTTGCTTCTGGGACCAAGGGCAAGCGCTACGCCCTGCCCCACTCGACCATCCTGATCCACCAGCCGTCGGGCGGGGCCCGCGGCCAGTCGGTCGACATCGAGATCCAGGCCCGCGAGATCCTCCGCCTGCGCAGGCTCCTGGACGAGATCATGGCCAAGCACACCGGCCAGGACGTGGAGAAGATCGCCAAGGACACCGACCGCGACTTCATCATGAGCGCCGACCAGGCCCTTGAGTACGGCATGGTCGACGAGATCATCACCGCCCGCCAGGTCGTGCCCGTGATCGGCTCCAGCAGCGCCCCGGCCGGCGTCTCGCGGCCGTCCAGCGACGGCGACGGCGCCGGCCCCGAGCCGACGGCCGCGCCCCCCGCCTCCTGACCTAGGCCGGGAGCTCGTCCAGCTCCTCCAGGCTGGGCGCCGCCCGGATCGAGGGGCTGAGGGTGCCCCAGACGGCCAGCACCAGGCCGAACGCGGCGAACACGGCGATCGCGGCCCGCGCCGGGACGTTGTCGAGCAGCACCCCGGCGACGAGCGGGCCGAGCGGCGCGATCAGCAGCGAGATCGTGCTCCAGACCGACTCGACCCGGCCGACCAGCCGGTCGGGCGTCATCGCGATCCGGTAGCCGTGGACCACCGAGTCGGTCGAGGGGATGGCCAGGGCGGTCGGCAGGATGGCGGCGGTCAGCACGTACACGTTCGGCCAGATCAGGAACAGGCCGCAGCCGGTCCAGGTCCACAGCTCCAGCACCAGCACCCCGCGGACCGGGAGGAGCCGGCGGACCAGCGGCGACAGGAACGAGCCGAGCAGCAGGCAGGCGCCGAAGGCCGCCAGCAGCAGGCCGACCCGGCCACCCGACAGCCCCTGGCGGCGACCGAGGACCACGACGGCGAGCAGGACCCCGGGGCCGATGAAGTTGGCCAGCCCGAACAGGAACGCGCAGGTCCGCAGGAACCGGCGGCCCCAGACGAAGCTGGCGCCCTCGGCGAGCCGCGAGCGCAGCGGCGAGCGGTCGGGCTCGCGCTCCTGCTGGAACGGCGTCCGCATGGCCAGTAGGGACACGCTCGAGAAGGCGTAGGAGACGACGTCGACCAGGAACGGGAGCGCCCGGGCGAGCCCGAACAGCGCCCCACCGAGCGGCGGGCCGGCCAGCCAGACCACCGCCAGCCGGCCCGACCGGGCACCGGCGGCGCCCGGCAGCTGCCGCACTGGCACGACGGACCGCAGTGCGCCGGCCTCCGCCGCCTGGAACATGGCCGCGCCGCTGCCCTCGACAAAGGCGACCAGCGGGATCATCCAGAAGGCGAGCCGGTCCGACACGATCGCCACGACCAGGATCCCGACCGCCAGCACGCGGACGGCGTCGGCCCCGATCATCAGCCGCCGGCGGTTCCAGCGGTCGGCGACCACACCGGCCGGCAGGGCCAGCACCGTCGAGGACAGCGCTCGCGCGAACGACGCAACCCCCGCCTTGGCCGCCGACCCCGTCAGGGCCAGCACGAGCAGCGGATAGGCGATCAGCCCCGACTGCGTCCCGATGCCCGACAGCAGCTGCCCAGCCTGCAGCAGCAGGAAGTCCCGGTTGCGCCGCAGGGGAACCGCGCTCACACGCGCGCGCTGGAGGAGGGCACGTCTGGGGCGGTCATCGTGCTCAGGCGTCGATCGGCTCGACGGTGATGCCCTGGCCGGTGAGCCATTCCTCGGCCTGGTCGAGCTGGTCTCCGGGGCCGGAGAGCTCGAGCAGGAACCAGGCCACGCCGGACTCGACGTCGACGTTGGCCCGGCGGACGTTGACCACGGCGCTGGTGGCCCGGACCAGGTCGTGCAGGACCGGCCGGTGGACCAGCTCCGGGGGGAGGGTGCAGTGGACCAGGCGCCTCATGGGCGCGGTCCCCCGGGCGGCCCAAGGGTGGCGTTCATGGAGCCGGAGCGGAAGCCCTCCAGGTCGAGGGTGACCCAGGTGAAGCCGAGCTCGCGGAGCCCGGCGACCAGGCGGGCCCGGCGCTCCGGCTCGACCAGGCCGGGCAGGGCCTCGGGAGGTACCTCCACCCGGGCCAGGTCGCCGTGGTCGCGGACGCGCAGCTGGGCCAGGCCGAACGAGCGGAGCAGGGCCTCGGCCCGCTCGACTCGGGACAGCCGGGCCGGGGTGACCTGGACGCCGTAGGCGATCCGGGAGGCCAGGCAGGCCGCGGCCGGTTTGTCGGCCGTGCGCAGGCCGCGGCGGCGCGACGCCTGGCGGACCTCGGCCTTGGAGAGCCCGGCCGCGACCAGCGGGGTGAGCACGCCGTGGGCGCCCGCGGCCCGCTGCCCGGGGCGGTGGTCGCCCAGGTCGTCGGTGTTGGTGCCGACGGCCAGAGCCAGGCCCTCGGCCCCGGCCAGGGGGCCGAGGACCTCGAACAGCTCGTCCTTGCAGAAGAAGCAGCGGTCGGGGCCGTTGCGCAGGTAGCCAGGGCGCTCGCCTTCGTGGGTGGCCACCACCAGGTGGCGGGCGCCCAGTTCGGCGGCCAGGGCGCGGGCGTCGTCCAGCTCGTGCTCGGGCAGGCTGGGCGAGACCCCGGTGGCCGCGACCGCCCGCTCGCCCAGGGCGTCGGTGGCCGCCGCCAGCAGGAAGGCCGAGTCGGCACCGCCCGAGAACGCCACCATCACCCCGCCGGTGGCCTCGAGGTCCCGCCGCAGGGCGGCCAGCTTGGCGTCCAGCTCGTCCATGACTTGACAGTCTAGGACCAAGCGAACGGCGGCCTCAGAGGGCCGCCGTTCGCGTGGAGTGGACCGACTAGAAGTCCATGTCGCCGCCACCGCCGGGCATGGCGGGGGCCTTGTCCTTCTCCGGCTTGTCGGCAACGACGGCCTCGGTGGTCAGGAACAACGCGGCGATCGAGGCTGCGTTCTGCAGCGCCGAGCGGACGACCTTGGCCGGGTCGACGATCCCCGCCTTGAACATGTCGACGTACTCGCCAGTGGCCGCGTTCAGGCCCTGGCCCGGGTCGAGGCTGCGGACCTTCTCGACCACCACGCCGCCCTCAAGGCCGGCGTTGTGGGCGATCTGCTTCAGCGGCTCCTCGAGCGCCCGGCGGACGATGGTCGCCCCGGTCGCCTCGTCGCCGGTCAGGTCGACCTTGCTGAGGGCCTCCTGGACCCGAAGCAGGGTCACGCCGCCGCCGGGGACGATGCCCTCCTCCACCGCCGCGCGGGCGTTGGAGACGGCGTCCTCGATGCGGTGCTTCTTCTCCTTGAGCTCGACCTCGGTGGCCGCGCCGACCTTGATCACGCCAACGCCCCCGGCCAGCTTGGCCAGCCGCTCCTGGAGCTTCTCGCGGTCGTAGTCGGAGTCGGTGTTCTCGATCTCGGCCCGGATCTGGTTGACCCGGCCCTTGATGTCCTCAGGGTCGCCCTGGCCCTCGACGACGGTGGTCTCGTCCTTGGTGACGGTGACCCGCCGGGCCCGGCCGAGCAGGTCGAGGGTGACGTTCTCGAGCTTGAGCCCGACCTCCTCGCTGATGACCTGGCCACCGGTGAGGATGGCGATGTCGGCCAGCATGGCCTTGCGGCGGTCGCCGAACCCGGGGGCCTTGACGGCGACGCTCTTGAAGGTGCCGCGGATCTTGTTGACGACCAGGGTGGCCAGGGCCTCCCCGTCGATGTCCTCGGCGATCACGATCAGCGCCTTGCCGCTCTGCATGACCTTCTCGAGCACCGGCAGCAGCTGCTGGGCCGAG
>JASLIH010000141.1 GCA_030152105.1 Actinomycetes bacterium | reverse complement strand
CGCATCATCGACGGCGCCGACGCCGCCCGCTTCCTGGTCAAGGTCAAAGAGATCCTGGAGGCGGCCGACTTCGAGGGCGACCTGAACCTGGAACGGGAGTAGCGCCATGCGGGATCGGGAGCTGTGGCTCGTCCGGGCCGGGACCGTGCCCTACCGGCGGGCCTGGGCCTGGCAGCGGGCCCTGGTCGAGCGGCGGGCGGCCGGCGACATCCGCGACACGGTCCTTTTGCTGGAGCACCCGCACGTCTACACCATCGGCAAGCGCGGCAGCGACGCCGACGTGCTCGCGGATGCGGCCTGGCTGACCGCCAACGGGGCCAAGGTGGTGCGCAGCGACCGCGGCGGCCAGGTCACCTACCACGGCCCGGGCCAGCTGGTCGGCTACCCGATCACCCAGCTCGACCCCACCCCGGACATCTGGCGGTTCGTCGGCCGGGTCGAGCAGGCCCTGGTCGACGTGGCCGCCGCCTTCGGGCTGGACGCGCGGGGCGAGCGGGGCGACCTGACCGGGGTCTGGGTCGGCGAGGCCAAGCTGGGCGCCATCGGCATGCGGGTCTCGCGCGGGGTCACCAGCCACGGCTTCGCCCTCAACTGCGCCACCGACCTGGCCTACTTCAACGCCATCGTGCCCTGCGGCATGCCCGACAAGGCCGCCTGCTCACTGTCCAGCCTGCTCGGGCGGGAGGTCCCGGTGGCCGAGGCCCTGCCGGTGGTCGAACGCCAGCTGGCCGAGCGCCTCGACCGCACCCCGATCCTGGTCGACCCCGCTACCCTGGACCTGCCGGCGCAGGACTACGACCCGGAGACCGTCCATGCCTGAGCCCGTGATCCCACCCGGGGTCCGCACTCTTGGGGTCCTGCCCCGCACCCCGGCCCCGCCGCCGACCGACGACACCTTCGCCCGCAAGCCGGCCTGGCTGAAGGTGAAGGCGTCCCAGGGCCCGAACTACCGCGAGCTCAAGGGCCTGGTCCGCGACGAGCAGCTGAACACGGTGTGCGAGCAGGCCGGCTGCCCCAACATCTACGAGTGCTGGGAGGCCCGCGAGGCCACCTTCCTGATCGGCGGGGACCTCTGCACCCGGGCCTGCCCGTTCTGCCAGATCCACTCCGGCAAGCCCGAGGGCTACGACACCGACGAGCCGCGCCGGGTCGCCCACGCCATCGGCCGCATGGGCCTGCGGTTCGCCGTCATCACCGGGGTGGCCCGCGACGACCTCGAGGACGGCGGGGCCTGGCTGTTCGCCGAGTCGGTCCGCCAGGTGCGGGCCCTGCTGCCCTCGTGTGGGGTCGAGGTGCTGATCCCCGACTTCCGCGGCAGGCCGGAGGCCCTGCGCCAGGTCACCGACGTCGAGCCGGACGTGCTGGGCCACAACGTCGAGACCGTCCCCCGGCTCTACAAGCGGATCCGGCCCGGGTTCACCTACGCCGGGTCGCTGGAGCTGCTGGCCCGCTCCAGGGCGTGGCTCCCCCAGGGCTGCGCGACCAAGTCGAACCTCATCCTCGGCATGGGCGAGGAGCGCGACGAGGTCCTCCAGACCATGGCCGACCTGCGCTCGGTCGGGGTCGAGCTGCTGACCATCACCCAGTACCTGCAGCCGACCAAGGCCCACCTGAACCTGCAGCGGTTCGTCCCCCCGGAGGAGTTCGCCGAGCTCAAGGCGCACGCCGAGGGCCTCGGGTTCGCCCATGTCGAGTCGGGCGCCCTGGTCCGGTCCAGCTACCACGCCGGCGAGATGCACAAGGCGGCCGTCCGCAAGCAGCGCGGCCACCTCCCCGCCTGGGCCACCGCCGACGCCTAGCCGTGACCCGCCCGGTCATCGCCGTCCTCCTGGTCCTCGCCCTCGGCTGGCTCGGGTTCCGAGCCGTCCAGGCCTTCGACCAGGACCGCCACGCCGCCCAAGCCGCCGCCGTCCTCGCCGCCCCCGACAGGGTGTCGTATCAACTCCCACCCGTCCCGCCAGGGCAGCCGTCACCCCCACCCCCCGAAGGCGGGGCCCCTGAACGGGAGGGTAGCCCGCAGCCGGGCCAGGTGCTTGGGACTGTCCACAGCCCCGGGGGGCGGCTGTCGTACCGGCCTGGTACCTGGCTGTCGGTGGTGGATCTGGAGGGGCTCGACCCGGTGGCCGGGCACGAGCGGTACCTGGTGTTCCTGCGCAACTGGGCGGGGTGGACGCTGGCCGGGGCGACCCGGCCCGGGCCCGACGGTGTCGCTCAGGTCCGCTCGGCGGCCGAGCCCCGCCCTCCCACGATCTACGAGGTCATCGTGACCAGGGCGGTCGACGACGCCACCAGCATCCCCCATGGCCAGCCGGTGCTGCAGTGGTTCGACGCCTCCCTGGCCCCGCCCAAGGCCCGCAAGTTCGACTTCGCCCGGGGCAGCTGACCCCAGCGGTCTGGTTTACTCCGGCGAAACAAACAGGCAACCGGTCGGCAAACGCCGGTTGCTAGCGTCGCCCTCGTCTGCCCATTTGAGAAGGAGGCACCACCCGTGACGGACTCCCCCGGAGACGTTCTCAACCTGATCAGGGACAACGAGGTCCAGATTGTGGACCTGCGTTTCGCTGACCTGCCCGGCCTGATGCAGCATTTCTCGGTCCCCGCGCACGAGCTGACCGAGGAGAGCTTCGACGAGGGCTTCGGGTTCGACGGCTCCTCGATCCGGGGGTTCCAGGAGATCCAGGAGTCGGACATGATCCTGGTCCCCGACCCGGGCACCGCGGTCCTGGACCCGTTCCGGACCCACCCGACCCTGATCCTCAACTGCTTCGTCAAGGACCCGATCACCGGCGAGTCCTACTCCCGCGACCCCCGCCACGTGGCCGCCAAGGCCGAGCGGTACCTGGAGGGCTCCGGCATCGCCCAGCTCTCCTACTGGGGGCCGGAGGCCGAGTTCTACATCTTCGACTCGGTCCGCTTCGACCAGAACCAGCACTCCTCGTACTACTACGTGGACGCGGTCGAGGGCGCCTGGAACTCCGGCGCCGAGGAGGGCGGCCGCAACCTCGGGTACAAGCCCCGCTACAAGGAGGGCTACTTCCCGGTCCCACCGACCGACCACTACCAGGACCTGCGCTCGGAGATGGCCCTGGGGCTCGAGGCGGCCGGCATCCCCGTCGAGGTGCAGCACCACGAGGTCGGGACCGCCGGCCAGGCCGAGATCGACATCCGCTTCGGCACCCTGCTGGAGACGGCCGACCGGCTGATGCTGTTCAAGTACATCATCAAGAACACGGCCCTCAAGCACGGCAAGACCGTCACCTTCATGCCCAAGCCGATCTTCCAGGACAACGGGTCGGGCATGCACACCCACCAGAGCCTGTGGACCGACGGGGTGCCGCTGTTCTACGACGAGGCCGGCTACGCCGGCCTGTCCGACCTGGGCCGCTGGTACATCGGCGGGCTGCTGGCCCACGCCCCGGCGCTGACCGCCTTCACCAACCCGACCACCAACTCCTACCGGCGGCTGGTCCCCGGCTACGAGGCCCCGGTCAACCTGGTCTACTCCCAGCGCAACCGCTCGGCCGCGGCCCGCATCCCCCTCTACTCGCGCAGCCCCAAGGCCAAGCGGGTCGAGTTCCGGGTCCCCGACCCCTCCTGCAACCCCTACCTGGCGTTCGCGGCCATGCTGATGGCCGGCCTTGACGGGGTCCGCAACAAGATCGAGCCGCCCGCGCCGCTGGACAAGGACCTGTACGACCTGCCCCCCGAGGAGCTCGCCGAGATCCCCCAGGTCCCCGGCTCCCTCGACGACGCCCTGGCCGCGCTCGAGGCCGACCACGAGTTCCTGCTCGAGGGCGGCGTGTTCACCCAGGACGTGATCGACACCTGGCTCGCCTACAAGCGCGAGCACGAGGTCGACGCCGTCCGCCTCCGCCCCCACCCGTGGGAGTTCCACCTCTACTACGACATCTAAGCGAGGAAGTACTCTGACCAGGGCGGACGGTGGATCACCGACCGCCCTGGCGCACATCTGGCGCACCGGGCTCGGGATTCCTCCGTCTCTGCCACCTGACACGGTCCTTGATCGACCAGCGATGCGACGAGTGGGACGCTTCGTCGGGTCCATGCTGTTGAGAAGCAGGGAGCCCTTTCTCTACACGCTCAAGGCCGCGGTCCTGCGGGCGGCCGCGCCGCGAGCAGAGGCGCAGGGGGGCGGCGCTGGTTCCGAGCGTCTGGGCGCATGCCGGTGAGTTCATCCCGATTGGGGGATGTCGGTCGGGCTCGGATGCAATGAGGTATCGCGTGGTGGCTTGGCGAGGTGTGGGTCGACCACGGGAGCAAGGACACCGGGCGCGAACACGGCGGGTTACGAGCCAGAGCGCCCACGTCGCAAGGGCAGGAGTCCGGGATGGCGGGTAAGAGCAGGCAGAACGCGCTCGATCACGTGGTCGTGGTGCTGTTCGAGAACCGGTCGCTGGATAACGTGCTCGGCCGCCTGTACGGGCCGGGTGACGGCAAGACCTTTGAGGGCGTGATCGGCAAGGACCTCACCAACCCGATCCCGGAATGGGCCGAGCACGGCGCTGACCGCAAGGTGGTCCCGTACACCGTCGCCACCGACATGGACTCGCCGAACCCGGACTCCGGCGAGGAGTACTTCCACACCAACACCCAGCTGTTCAACGTCATCGACGACCACAACCGGTTCAAGATCGGCGAGAGCGCGGCGGCGCCGTGGAACGCGCCGCCGCCTGGGGCGACACCGACGATGGACGGGTTCGTAACCGACTACATCTCCACCTTCACCGGCGAAGTCGGCCGCCAACCCACCTATGACGAGTACGCCCACATCATGACCGGGTGCACCCCCGAGCAACTGCCGGTGCTCAACGGCATCGCCCGCGACTTCGGGGTGTTCGACCACTGGTTCTGTGAGGTGCCGTCGCAGACCTTCATGAACCGCTCGTTCTGGACGGCGGCCACCTCGTCGGGGTTCGTGGTGAACAGCCCGATGGGCAAGTGGTTTGCCAAGAACGACGCCGAGACGATCTTCGACCGGCTGGAAGCGCACGGGCGGACCTGGAAGGTCTACATCATGGAGCCGATGCCGGTGTCGTTCACCGGGGTGATCCACTACCCCCGGCTGAAGGACCGGCTGGCCACCCACTTCGTGCCGTTCGCCGAGTTCGAGAAGGACGCCGCGGCGGGGACCTTGCCGGACTTCTCGCTCATCGAGCCGAACATGGCGGGCGGGCACGGCGACTACCACCCCGCGTTCGGCCGTTCGTTCTCGGACACCGTGGACCTGGCGATGGACAACCCATCCTCGATGCTGGCCGGTGAGGCGTTCCTGGAGCGGGTGTTCACCGCCTACCGGTCCGCCACCTCGCCGACCGGCCCGAACGTGTGGAACACCCCCTTGCTGATCGGGTGGGACGAGCCGGGCGGCACCTACGACCACGTCCCTCCCGGGCCGGTCCCGCCCCCGGACCCGGCCGCACCCCCAGGCGAGTTCGGCTTCACCTTCGACCGCTCCGGGTACCGGGTTCCGGCCATCATCGTCTCCCCGTGGGTCGAACCGGGCTCGGTGTACAACGAGGAGTACCGCCACACCTCCCTGATCGCCACGCTGCGCAAGGTATGGGGTCTGGGTGAGGCGTTCACCCAGCGGGACGCCTCGGCCCGCACCTTCGAGCATGTGTTCTCCCTCGACACGCCCCGCGACCCAGACACCTGGGCGACCGTCACGGCGCGTCCCGTGCCCGAGTGGACCATGGACCTCGAGGTGGTCGGCAAGGCGTTGAGCACGCTGGGCAAAGGCATGGCACCCGCCCTGTTCGCCAAGGCCCAGGAGCTGGGGGTGCCACTGCCGGCCGAGCTCACCGAGCCGGGAGCCGAGCTGCCACCCGGGCGCATCGTCGGCGTCCTGCGGCAGATCGCCTGGCACTTCTTCCCGCTGTTGGCAAGCAAGCCCGGCGAACCCCCCAGCGGCTGAACGCTGCCGCGGGCCTGCCTAGGCCTGCTCGGGTCGGGCCACCTCGGTGAACAGGGTACCTTGGGCGGCCCCGAGCCGGCCCGTCCGCGGCCTCTGCCCGCAGGACGAACGCGACGCTGTCGGCGGTGACTGCTGGGGCCACATCGGGCCACATCCAGGCCACAAATGACCGGATCGCAGCGGACAACAACGGGGTCAGCAGCGGTCCTCGGCCCGGTCCGTCCTTCGTAACGCCTGCCCAGACGCGCCGGCCGACCCGACCTGGCCCAGCTCACCCCTGGCGCTGTCGTCGGCCCCGTGTTGGCGGTGCTGAGCGCGGCCACGGTCGGGGCGGTGCTGGCCAGCCGCCGCCCCCGCCACCCGGTGGGTTGGCTGCTGCTGGGCTTCGCCCTGTCGCTGACCGCCAGCGGGGTGATCACCTCCTATGTGGCGTACGGGCTGGTGGCCCGCCCCGGCGCCCTCCCCGCCGCCGTTACGGTCGCCCGGTACCACCCGGCCACCGGCTCAGCGGCGCTCGCCCTGCCCTGACGGCTGACCTGCTGGCGGTGGTCGACCAGACCATGCAGCCGACCCAGGCATCGCTGTGGCTACGACCGTCCGGCAGTGCGTCCCAGGACCAGCACATCCCGGGCGCATCCCGAGCGGCTTGGCAGCTGGCGACTCCCCGGACCGTTCGCAGAGCGTTGTGAACAGGCCCTGGTGCCCGTGGTGGACCAGCTCGGCCACGGTGAAGGCGCTTGAGGAAGCCTTCGGGTTTCCCCTCCGATAGCTCCCAGGGCGCACATCCGGCGCACGTGACAGCTACCGAGCCTGACCAGTGATGGCCGGAGTTGAGTAGCGTCCTTCCTGGTCAGCTGGGGTACCGAGAACCGGTCGCAGGTCAGCCCGGCGGGCGTAGACTTCTACGACATCTAGGCGCCCGCAGTTCGTTGCTGCTGGTCATGAGCCTGCCTCCTGCTGCCCGTGGCGGGAGGCAGGCTCGTTTGCGAACCCCCTGCCAACAGCCGGCTCCCTCGCCGAAGGTCGTCAGACCTCCGAGGCACCGGCCTCTCGACAGACAGGGCAGTGACGTGTGCGGGCGCGGCGCTCCACCTGGTCCGAGCATCTACCGCTGAGCGCGCTACAACCCCGGGGCAAAGGGGTGCGCCCCGGGGTTGTAGCCCGGACCGGGCCGGCCCGCTGTCCAGCCGGTCTCCGGGATCGGTGGGTATCCCGGGGGGCGCAGGCGAGGACGCACCCGGCCACCGACCTACTGTGAAACGCCAGCAATGTTGCCGGCGTTACGGACGCGCAAACAAACACCCCGGCCGCGGGGGGACCGGTCGGCCGGGGTGCTTGCGTCATGTCCTGCGCAGCCCAATGCGCAGTACCAGAAGGAACGCTTAGGAGCCTTCAGGCATTACAGACTCCCAAATCGGGACTCTCCGCGGCCCTTGGCGATCTACATGGCCGTCGACCGGCCCGTCACCGGCCCCTCGCTATGAGCGGGCGGCTTAGGGAAGGACGTCGTCGAGGACCGCCTTCGCCGGTCTCGTCGATCGCGAACCCAGATGACTGCCCTCAGAACGGTGATGCGGCGGGTCGTTGTCGATACCCCTCGAATCGTCGGTGTTGACGAAGCCGGTGCGACTTGCAAGCGTGTGTCCGGCACGGTCTGCGAGTTTCGGTCGGCGGGTACCAGATTGGTACGTCCGCCCAACTGATGAGGGGTGAGGGATTTGGCCGACCAGGGCTCCCGAGGAGACATCCAGCTCAACCGCAACCTGCTGGTCGGAGGAGGGGTACTGGTCGCCTTGGGCGGCCTGCTCGGCTTCACCGGCATGGCCCTGGTGAGCTCGGCCCTCATCTCGGCGACCCGCCAGTGGGTCGACCAGCTGGAGCGCCCTCCGACCGAGATCGCCCGCCGCCGCTGGGAGCAGACCAAGGCCGCGGCCACCGCCGGGGCCACCGCCGGGGCCGCCGCCTGGCGCGACAAGCCCCAGGGGTAGCAGCGCGCCCGGGGTGGGTCGACGCCAACCGACCCCTCCCGCAATTGGGTGAGGGTGGCTGGCGCTTCTGCCCGTGTTCGCGGTGGGAGGCGCCGGAATAGGCTGAGGCATGGCGCTTGCTCGGCGGTTCGTCAGCCTGCTGGTCGTGTCCGGGCTGGCCGGGGCGGCGATCGCGGCCGGGCCGGGGGCCGGGTCCAGGGTGCCGAGCTACGCCCTGACCGCCCCCGCCGGGCAGGGGGCGCAGCTGCGGTTCGCCTCCAGCGAGGACCCCGACCCGGCCCGGCGGCCGGCCCTGACGGTGACCTGGACCCCACCCGGCCCGCCGGTGTCGGACAGGCTGGTGCCCCGCCAGGGTGCCTGGTGGGGCAGCTACCCGGGGCAGGCGGCCGGCGACGTCGAGGCCCGCGAGGCGGTCTACGGCCGGCAGGTGGACATCCTGCACCGCTACCACGACTGGAACGACACCTGGCCGACCGCCGAGGAGCAGGGCTACGCCGCCCAGGGCCGGATCCTGTTCGAGGGCTGGGAGAGTCGCGTCTTCGGCGGCGCCACGAGCTGCTGGGCCGACATCGCCGCCGGCGCCCACGACGCCGCCATCGACGCCCAGGCGGAGCGACTGGCCGCCTTCGGCAGCCGGCTGTTCGTCGGCTTCATGCACGAGCCCGAGGACAACCTCGGCCCCTGCCAGCGAGGCGCGGTCAACGACGCCAAGGCCGACATGGGCTCGGCCGAGGAGTTCAAGGCGGCCTGGCGCCACATCGTGGAGCGGGTGCGGCCGGTGGCCCCCAATGTCGTCTGGGTCCTGTCGTTCATGGGCCACGACCCGGCCGGGTCGTGGGCGTTGTACCCGGGCGACGACGTGGTCGACTGGGTGGCCTGGGACCCCTACAACTGGGCCAACTGCGCCGGCCGGGCCAGTGACAGCTGGCGCAGCCTCCAGCAGGTCGCCCAGCCGATGTACGCCCAGCTGGACGCGGTCGGCAACACCAAGCCGCGCATGCTGGGCGAATTCGGCTCCCATGACGATCCGGCCATGGGCAGCAAGCAGCAGTGGCTACGCGATATCCCGGCGATGCTCCGGACGGCCATGCCCAAGGTGCGGGCGGTGGTGTACTTCGACCGGGTGGCCACCCCGGTCCCTGGCGACCCGTGCGCCTGGTTGGCCGACAGCTCCCCCCAGGCCCAGGCCGGGTTCGCCGCCGCCGGCGCCGACCTGTACCTGAACCAGCCGCACAATTGAACTAGGCTGCTGCTACCGTCCCGGGACGCCACTTCCCGTGTCCGCGTCCCGGGGCGGGTTTCCCCCCGGTCAGCCGAGGCCGCCGAGGCCGAGGTCGACTTCGAGATTTGCGATCGAGTCGATGACGCGCGAGGGGCAGTAGGCGAACCGCTCGGCGTCGGAGCGGGTCGAGATGCCGGTGAGGACGAGCACCGTCTCCAGGCCGGCCTCCAGGCCGGCGACGATGTCGGTGTCCATGCGGTCGCCGATCATCACCGTGGTGTCGGTGTGGGCGTCGATGGCCCGCAGGGCCGACCGCATCATCAGCGGGTTGGGCTTGCCCACGAAATATGGGCGGACCCCGGTGGCCTTGGAGATGAGCGCGGCCACCGAGCCGGTGGCCGGCAGCGACCCCTCCAGCGACGGCCCGATCGGGTCGGGGTTGGTGGCGATGAAGCGGGCGCCCCGCTCGATCAGGCGGATGGCCTTGGTGATCAGCTCGAAGCTGTAGGTCCGGGTCTCGCCGATGACCACGTAGTCGGGGTCCCGCTCGGACAGGGTGTAGCCGACGTTGTGCAGGGCGGTGGTCAGGCCGGCCTCGCCGATGGCGAAGGCGCTGCCGCCCGGCCGCTGGCTGTCGAGGAACTGGGCGGTGGCCAGGGCCGAGGTCCAGATCCGCTCCGGGGCCAGGGAGATCCCGGTCCGGGCGAGGCGGGCCGACAGGTCCCGCGGGGTGTAGATGGAGTTGTTGGTCAGGACCAGGAACGGCAGCTCGGCCTCCTGCAGGGCCTTGATGAAGCGGTCGGCGCCCGGGATGGCCTGCTCCTCGTGGACCAGCACGCCGTCCATGTCCATGAGGAAGCAGGGCAGAGGGTCGTGGTCGGTGAGCGTCATGACGGTATCGTGCCCTGAAGCGCAGGACTTATGCTCCATGGGATGAGTACGCAGCTTCCCCCCGAACCCGGACCACCCGGGCCGGAGCCGCCCCCGGCCGGCGACGGGCCGCGGGTCGTGCGCCGCAGCCGCAGCGAGCGGGTTATCGCCGGGGTGTGCGGCGGGATCGGCCGCTACCTGGGGGTCGACCCGATGCTGCTGCGGATCGCCTTCATCGTCCTGGCCCTGGCCAACGGGCTCGGGGTGATCGCCTACGTGGTCGCCTGGGTGGCCATCCCCGAGGAGCGGCCGGGCCAGCCGCTGGCCGCGGCGCCTGAAGCCCGGCGGGAGACGGGCCGGCTGGTGCTGGGCGGCTCCCTGGTCGTGCTCGGCCTGGTCCTGCTGGTGAACCGGCTCGCCCCCAACCTGGACGAGCTGTTCTGGCCGGTGGCGTTGGTCGCCGTCGGGGTCGCGGTCATGCTCGTGGGGCTGCGCCGATGACCACCGAGCCGATCTCGCCTGCTCCGGCCGACCGGCACGGGCCGGCCGCGGCCACGGTGCTGGTGGGGGCGCTGCTGGTCCTGGTCGGGATCGGCTGGCTGCTCGACGCCGGCGGGGTCGAGGTGCCGTGGCGGGCGGTGCTGCCGGCCGCCCTGATCGCGGTCGGCCTGGCCTGTGTCGCCGGGGCCTTCCGAGGCCGCCAGCACGCCATGATGGTCGTCGGGGTCGTCCTGACGGTGGTCCTGTCGGTGGCCGCGGCCGCCGACTGGGACCTGGAGGTGCCACTGGCCGGCGGGGTCGGGGACCGCACCGAGCGGCCGGCCACCCCGGCCCAGCTGACCAAGTACGAGCTGGGGGTTGGCAACTTCCTGCTCGACCTCCAGCAGCTCCAGGTCCCGCCCGGGACGACCGCGGTGCAGGCCCGGGTCGGGATCGGCGAGCTGGTCGTCCAGGTCCCCGAGGGGGTCTCGGTCCGGGTGGTGGCCAGCTCCGGGCTCGGCGAGGTCCAGGCGCTGGGCAAGCAGGAGAGCGGGGTCGCGAACCGGGTCGACACCACCGCCGAGGCCGGCGGGGAACGCCGGCTGGAGCTCGACCTGCGGGTCGGCATCGGTCAGGTCCGGGTGGAACGGTGACGGACCGCCTACGAGGGGCCGACCGGCTGTCGCTGGTCGTCGGGGTGCTGTTCGTCCTCGCCGGGGTGTTGTTCCTGCTGGACGCGCTGGACGTGTGGAAGCTGCGGATCGACTACCTGGTCCCGCTCGGCCTGATCGTGCTCGGCCTTGGCGTGGTGGCCAGCGCCTGGCCGCTGCGCGACCGCCGCTCCTGAGCGCTCAGCCGGCGGCGGCCAGGCCGGTGGCGATCTCCCCGGCCAGCCCGGCGTTGGCCTCCAGCAGGGCGAGGTTGGCGACCAGGCTGCGCCCGCCGGTGCGGCGGTGCAGCCAGTCCAGCTCGAACGGGGTCCGGGCCTTGCCGAACACGCGGGCGTCGCGGGCCGCGGCGGCGCCCTCGGCGGCCAGGCTGCCCAGCTCCTCGGGGTCCATGGCGGCGTCGGCCGGCGGGTCCTGGCAGAGCACCAGGGCGCCGGGGGTACCGAGGGCCTGGCGGACCCGGATCAGCTCGACCACCTGGTCGACGTCGTCGGCGACCTGCTCCAGGGGCAGCCGGCCGGTGGCCAGGAACCCGGGCAGCCGGTCGGTGCGGTAGCCGACGACCTGGACGCCGTGGGTCTCCATCCACTCGAGGGTGGCGGCAGCGTCGGCGACGTGCTTGGGGCCGGAGCAGACGACGGTGAGCCGGGAGCGGGCCAGCTGGGGCAGGTCGGCCGAGATGTCGCCCCCGCCGAAGTGGATGCCGCCGATCCCGCCGGTGGCCAGGACCCCGATCCCGGCCCGCTCGGCCACGAAGGCGGTCGCGGACACGGTGGTGGCCCCGTCGAGGCCGCGGGCGACCACGTAGGGCAGGTCGCGGACGGTGACCTTCCAACGGACCGCCCCCGAGGCCAGGGCCTGCACCTCCTGGGGGTCGGCGCCCACGATGAGCCGGCCGGCGAGCACCCCGATGACGGCCGGCTCGGCGTCGGCCTTGAGGACCGCCGCCTGCTGGGCCTCCGCCGACTCGAGGTTGGCCGGCGACGGCAGGCCCTGGGCGAGCACGCTCGATTCGAGGGCGACGACGGCGGCGGCGTTGGCGATGCGGTCGGCGACGACGATCCGGCTGTCCATGAGCGGTGCGTCCCCTGTGCTGGTCGGGCTGTCACAGCGGTCAAGGGTACCGTGGTCGGCCGCCCGCGGGCAGGGTGGGCCAGGCGCCCCGGGTGGTCACGGCGTCGGCGGCCAGGGCCGGCACCCGCCTGGCC
>JASLIH010000611.1 GCA_030152105.1 Actinomycetes bacterium | reverse complement strand
AGGACCCGGGTCCACTCGGCCATCAGCATCCGGATCCAGGTCGCCCGCTCGGGCACCTCCAGCTCCATCTGCCGCTCGACGACCAGGGCCACGCCCAGCTCGTTGCAGATCGACGAGACCCAGTCGTGCCGGTTGACCAGGGCGATGATCTGGCGGTAGTCGCGGTACTCGGCCAGCTTCTCGAACGAGCGGTGCATGTAGCCGATCACCGGCTGGGCGTCCTCGATCACCTCGCCGTCGAGGGTCACCAGCACCCGCAGCACCCCGTGGGTGGCCGGGTGCTGGGGGCCGACGTTCAGGGTCATGTCCTGGGTGTGCAGCGCCCGGTCGGCCTTGTCGCGGACGATGATGCCGACGCCGGTGCCGTCGGCGGCCTGGAAGGCCGCCCCGCCGGTGCCGAGCTCGGTGGCCATGCCTACTCCCCCGGTTCCTTGGCGCCCGGCCAGGGCTTGGCCTCCCTGGTCAGCAGGGCGAACTCCTTGCGCAGCGGGTGGCCCTCGAACTCCTCGGGCAGCAGCAGCTTGGCCAGGTTGGGGTGGCCGTCGAAGCCGACCCCGAACAGCTCGGCCGTCTCCCGCTCGTGCCAGTCGGCGCCGGCCCACAGGTCGCTCACGGTTGGCAGGTGCCCGCCCTCGCGCGGGACCACCGTCCGGGCCTGGAGGTGGTGGCGCTGGGAGGTGGAGTACACGTGGAGCACCACCCCGATGCCGTCGGCCTCCTCGTCCACACCGCACAGGAAGTCGAAGAAGTTGCAGGCCAGGTTGGGGTCGCGACGGGCCAGCTCGGCCACCCGGCGCCAGTCGCCGGGGTCGACCGTCACGGTCAGGGTGCCGTAGGCGATGTCCGGTTCGACGGCATCCCCCAGCTCCGCGACCAGGTGGTCGCGCAGGGCGTCGGCATCCACTAGGCGTCAGCCCCCACGACAATCGGCTCCGGCCGGTCCCCGTTGGCCAGGCGCTGGTGCAGCGACTCGGAGCCGATCCGCTCCTGGAGCTTCGCGATGCCGTGGAGCAGGGCCTCGGGCCGGGGCGGGCAGCCGGGCACGTAGACGTCGACCGGGATGATCTGGTCGACGCCCTTGGTCACCGAGTAGGAGTCCCAGTAAGGCCCGCCGCAGTTGGAGCAGGAACCGAACGAGATCACGTACTTGGGCTCGGGCATCTCCTGGTACAGCCGCTGCAGGGCCGGGGCCATCTTGTCGGTGAGGGTGCCCGACACCACCAGCAGGTCGGCCTGGCGCGGCCCGTGGGCGAACGGGATCACCCCCAGGCGGATGAAGTCGTGGCGGGCCATCGAGGTGGCGATGAACTCGATGGCGCAGCAGGCCAGCCCGAAGTTGAACACCCACAGCGAGTACTTGCGGCCCCAGTTGAAGACGAACTTGATCGGTTGCGGCAGCTCCACCGAGTCGACTAGGCCCATCGGAGGACCCCCTTCTTGAACGCGTACAGGAGGCCGACGGCGAGGACCCCGATGAACACGACCATCTCCCAGAACGCGGCCACCCCGATGTTGTCGAAGACCAGCGCCCACGGGAACAGGAACACGCTCTCGACGTCGAAGATGACGAACAGGAAGGCGAACACGTAGTACCGGATCTGGGTCTGGGACCAGGTGGTGCCCACCGGGTCCATGCCGCTCTCGTAGGTGGTGAGCTTGCCGGGCGTGGGGCGGTTCGGCCGAAGCACCCGGTTGGCGCCGAACGCGACCGCGACGAAGGCGATCGAGAGCACCAGAAGGGCGGCGAACGTGCCGTAGGCCTGGAAATACGTGGTCATAGGTGGCGCAGATTCTAGTCCAGTGGCCGGGCAACCGGCCAAGCTCAAACCGGTGCCCGGGCGCGCCGACCTCTAGAGGGATGAGGGGCATCGCCTGGCGACTCTACCTGGGCACCGGCGCGCTGGCGACCGGGGCCTACTACCTGCTGCCCAAGGCCGGTGGAGCCGTCCTGAACGTGGTGGTCGGCGCCTCGGCGGTGGCCGCGATCGCCGCCGGGATCCGCTGGCACCGGCCGGCTCGGCGGCTGGCCTGGTGGCTGATCGCGGCCGCCCAGGGCCTGTTCGTCGTCGGCGACGCGCTGTTCTCGGTCAACGAGCTGGTCCTCGGGATCGAGCCGTTCCCGTCGCTGGCCGACGCCGTCTACCTCCCCGGCTACCCGGTGCTGGCCGCCGGCCTGGCCCTGCTCGCCCTGAGCCGCTCGACCGTCCGCGACTGGGCCGGCCTGACGGATGCGGCCATCATCGCCATGGGTTCGGCCTGCTGTCGTGGGTGCTGGTGATGGTCCCCTACTTCCAGGACCCGTCGCTCGGGCTCGTCCAGCGGCTGGTCTCGCTGGCCTATCCGGTCGGGGACGTGCTCCTGCTGGCCCTGGCGGCCAGGCTGGCCACCTCCCCGGGCCGGCGTACGGCCGCCTTCCGGCTGCTGGTGGCCAGCCTGGCGGTGACGATGGCCGCCGACACGCTGTTCTCGGTGCTGTCCCTGAGCGGCGCCTCGGCGGCCGTCACCGACGGCATGTACCTGGTCGACTACCTGCTGCTGGGCGCGGCCGGGCTGCACCCGTCGATGGCCGGGCTGCTGGAGCCGGCCCGGCGGCGCCAGGCTCGCCTGGGCCGGGGCCGGTTGCTGGCCATGGGGGCGGCCGCCCTGGTCGCCCCGGCCCTGCTGGTCGTCGAGCGGCTCCGGGGCAACGACCTCCAGGTCACCGTCATCGCCGGCGCCTGGGCGGTGCTGTTCCTGCTGGTGATGGGCCGGATGGCCGGGCTCGTGCGTGGGATCGAGCGGGCCGAGGGTGAGCGCCGGCGGGTGCTCGACCGGACCGTGCGGGCGGCCGAGCAGGAGCGGATGCATGTGGCCACCGAGCTCCACGACGGGGCCATCCAGCGCCTGGCCGTGCTCTCCTACGACCTGGAGCGGGCCAAGCAGCGGATGCTCGGCAACCCGGCGGCGGTGGCCCGGGTCGAGCACGCCCAGGCCGCCCTCTCGGCCGAGGTCCAGGGGCTGCGGGAGCTGATGGCGTCCCTGCGCCCCCCGACCCTTGACGAGGTCGGCCTGGAGGCGGCGCTGCGCGACCACGTGGGCGCGTTCGCCCGCCGCTCCGGGGTGAGCTGCTCGGTCCGTGTTGCCCTCGCCGGACGGCTCGACGGCGAGCTGGAGACGGTCGTCTACCGGGTCACCCAGGAGGCGCTGCTGAACGTGGCCCGCCACGCCGAGGCCGGCCGCCTCTGGCTGGAGCTGGACAGCGCCGCCGACCGGGTCGACCTCGAGATCCGCGACGGCGGCGTCGGGAACTCCGGCACGCCGCCGGCGCCGGCCGCCTCAGACCTGGCGGTCCAGGACCTGGTCGGCGACGGCTTGGAGGGCGGTGCGGACGGGACCGGCGGGGACGCCCTCGAGGGCGGCGCGGGCGGCGTCGACCTCGGCCTGGGCGGTGCGGCGGGCCTCGGTGAGGGCCGGGGAGCGGCGGAGGAGGTCGAGGGCGTCGCTGACGGAGCCGTTGTCGTGGTCGCCGTCGAGGACGGCGGTGAGCTTGGCGGCGTCGGGGCCGCCCCGGCGGAGGAGGTAGAGGACGGGGAGGGTGCGGACCCCGGCCCGGAGGTCGCCGCCGGGGACCTTGCCGGACACTCCGGCGTCGCCGGTGATGTCCAGCAGGTCGTCGCCGAGCTGGAAGGCCCGCCCGACCCGCTCGCCGAACTCGGCCAGCGCGTCCACCACCGGTGGGTCGGCTCCGGCCAGGGAGCCGCCGAGGCGGCAGGCGGCGGCGATCAGGGCGCCGGTCTTGTCGGCGAGCACGGCCAGGTAGTGCTCGACCGGGTCGTCGCCCGGGCCGGGGCCGCGGACCTCGCGGATCTGGCCCTGGGTGAGCCGCGCGATCGCCCTGGCCAGCACCCGGGTGGCCTCGGTGCCGAGGCTGGCCGTGACCTCCGAGGCCCTGGCGAACAGGTAGTCGCCGGTGAGCACGGCCACCTTGTTGTCGAAGCGGGCGTTGGCCGAGCGCTTGCCCCGGCGCAGCTCGGCCTCGTCCATGACGTCGTCGTGGTAGAGGCTGGAAAGGTGGGTGAGCTCGATGGCCACCGCCGCCCCGACCAGGCGGGGCTCGTCCGGGTCGCCGGTGTGGCCGGCGATCAGGACCAGGGTCGGGCGCAGCCGCTTGCCGCCGGCGGCGACCAGGTAACCGGCGGCCTCCTCGACGAACGGGTCGGCGGTGGCCACCGCCTCCGCCAGTGCCGCCTCGACCCGGCCCAGGCCGGCCTTGACGTTCGCTCGGATCCCACGAACGTGGGGGGCTCCGCCCCCCGCATTCGTGGGATCCGGGCGAACGTCAAGGCCGGCCTGGGCCGGGTCGAGGCGGCGCTGGCGGAGGCGGTGGCCACCGCCGACCCGTTCGTCGAGGAGGCCGCCGGTTACCTGGTCGCCGCCGGCGGCAAGCGGCTGCGCCCGACCCTGGTCCTGATCGCCGGCCACACC
>JASLIH010000588.1 GCA_030152105.1 Actinomycetes bacterium | reverse complement strand
GGCGCAGCGGCGGCGGGACCAGCGGCTGGCGCTCGCTCACGGCCGAACTGTACCCGGTGGCTGCTAGCCTCGCCGTTCATGGGGCCGCCCATGCGCGGGGCGTGCGGGTGCTGCTCGACTGGGTCCCGAACCACACCTCCGGCCAGCACCCGCGGTTCCGGGCGTCGCGTTCCTCGCGCGACGACCCAAGGCGCGACTGGTACGTCTGGCGCGACCCCGGCCCGACGGCGGCCCGCCCAGCAACTGGCTGCGCTATGTCGGCGACAGCGCCTGGCGCTGGGACGAGGCCACCGGCCAGTTCTACTACCGGGTGTTCCTCGACTCCCAGCCCGACCTCAACTGGCGCAACCCGGCGGTGCAGGAGGCCATGTTCGACACCCTGCGCTTCTGGCTGGCCAGGTCGCCCGTCAGACTCCGGCTCTGGGCACCGGCGCCTACCACCGGGTCGAGGCCGCTGGCGACGTCCTCGCCTACGTCCGCGCCGACCCCGGCGCCCGCTGGCTGGTCGCCCTCAACCTCGGCCCCTCCCCGGCCCGCCTGGCCGTCCCCGGCCCGTCGCCCGCCGGCCGGGTGGCGCTGTCCACCCACCCGGGCCGCGACGGCCAGCCGGTCGGCGGGTCGCTGGAGCTGGCGGGTGACGAGGGCGTGGTCGTCCAGCTCGACTGAGGGCCGGCGGGACCACTCCGCTACGATGGGAAGGTTGTGCCCACCCGCTTGCCGAGAGGACCTTCGTCGTGCCCGCCATCCGCAATGACCTGCGCAACATCGCCATCGTGGCCCATGTCGACCATGGGAAGACCACGCTGGTGGACGCCATGCTGCGCCAGTCGGGGGTGTTCCGGGCCAACCAGGAGGTCGTGGACCGGGTGCTGGACTCGATGGACCTGGAGCGGGAGAAAGGCATCACCATCCTGGCCAAGCAGACGGCGGTCGAGTTCCGCGGCGTCCGGATCAACGTGGTCGACACCCCTGGCCACGCCGACTTCGGCGGCGAGGTCGAGCGGACCCTGCGGATGGTCGACGCCGTCCTGCTGCTGGTCGACGCCAGCGAGGGGCCGCTGCCTCAGACCCGGTACGTGCTCGGCAAGGCGCTGGCCCGGCGGCTGCCGGTGGTGGTGTGCGTGAACAAGGTGGACCGGGCCGACGCCCGGCCGGCCGAGGTCGTCCACGAGGTCGAGGAGCTGTTCCTGGACCTGGACGCCGACGAGCACCAGATCAGCTTCCCCATCCTGTACGCCAACGCCCGCAGCGGGCAGGCCGGGCACCGGCCGGACGACCTGGCCGGCGACCTGGCTCCGCTGCTGGAGACGATCGTCGCCACCACCCCGCCGCCGGCCTACGAGCCCGGGCACCCGCTCCAGTTCCTGGTCACCAACCTGGACGCCGACCCGTACGTCGGCCGCCTGGCCGTCGGGCGGCTGTGGCAGGGCGAGGTCCGGCTCGGCGACCGGGTGGGGGTGGCCAGGCGCGACGGCAGCCTGGCCTTCGCCAAGGTGACCAAGATCGTCGGGGCCATCGGGCTGTCGCGCTCCGACCTGGACTACGCCGGGCCGGGGGAGATCGTGGCCATCGCCGGGCTGGGCGACGTGACCGTCGGCGAGACCGTCACCGACCCCGACGACCCCCGGCCTCTGCCGGTGGTCTCGATCGACGAGCCCAGCATCTCGATGCGGTTCGGGGTCAACACCTCGCCGTTCGCCGGCAACGACGGCACCTACCTGACGAGCCGCCACCTCTCTGAGCGGCTGGACCGCGAGGTGCTCGGCAACGTGGCCATCCGGGTCCTGCCCACCGCCTCGCCCGACACCTTCGAGGTCCAGGGCCGGGGCGAGCTCCAGCTGGCCGTGCTGATCGAGCAGGCCCGGCGCGAGGGCTACGAGCTGGAGGTGTCGCGGCCCGAGGTCATCACCCGCACCGTCGACGGGCGGGTCCAGGAGCCGTACGAGGCGGTCACCCTCGACGTGCCCGAGGAGTTCGTCGGCGTGGTCACCCAGGGCCTGGCCCTGCGCCGGGGGCGGATGACCGAGATGGTCAACCACGGCACCGGCTGGGTGCGCCTGGAGTTCCGGGTGCCGGCCCGGGGCCTGATCGGCTTCCGCTCCATTCTGCTCACCGCGACCAGAGGAACGGCCATCCTCCACCACCTGTTCGACGGCTACGACGAGTGGGCCGGGCCGATCAACGACCGGGTCAACGGCGCCCTGGTCGCCGACCGGGTCGGGACCACCACCGGCTACGCCCTGTGGCAGCTCCAGGAGCGGGGCGAGCTGTTCGTCGGCCCTGGCACCCAGGTGTACGAGGGCATGGTCATCGGCGAGAACGCCCGCCCCGAGGACATGGACGTCAACCCGACCCGCGAGAAGCAGAAGACCAACATCCGCACCCACGCCTCCGACGAGGCCATCCGCCTGGTCCCGCCGACCGTGCTGTCACTGGAGCAGGCCATCGAGCGGATCGGGCCCGACGAGCTGGTCGAGGTCACCCCTGCCCAGCTCCGCCTGCGCAAGCGCGTCCTGGACGCCCCCTCCAGGGGCCGCGCCGCCAAGCGGGCCCGCCAGGGGCGCTAGCCCGCCGGGTTGCCCCCGGGGGTCAGCAGGCCGCGCTCGTAGGCGGTGGCCACGGCGGCGGCCCGGTCGTTGACGCCCAGCTTGGCGTAGACGTGCAGCAGGTGGGCCTTGACGCTGGCCTCGCTGATGAACAGGCGGCGGGCCGCCTCCCGGTTGGTGGTGCCCCGGGCGATCAGCTGGAGGACCTCGAGCTCGCGCTGGGTCAGGGGCTCGACCGAAGGGGCACGGACCTGGCCAAGGAGCCGGGTCGCGACCGACGGCGAGAGGACCGACTCGCCCCTGGCCGCCGCCCCCACAGCCCGGAACAGCTCCTGCTGGGAGGCGTCCTTGAGCAGGTAGCCGGTGGCCCCGGCCTTGATCGCCGGGAGCACGTCCCGGTCGGTCTCATAGGTGGTCAGGACCAGCACCTTGGCGGTCACGCCGCGCTCGGCCATGCGGGTGATGGCGGTCGCCCCGTCGACCCGCGGCATCCGCAGGTCCATCAGGACGACGTCGGGCTGGAGGGCCTCGGCCAGGGTGACCGCCTCGGCTCCGTCGCCGGCCTCGCCGACGACCTCGAATCGCGGGTCGCCGGTGAACATCCCGCACAGCCCGTCGCGGACCACCGGGTGGTCGTCCACGATCAGGAGACGGATCGGCTCCTCAGGCACCGGCGACCTCCCGGGGGACGGCCGGGACGCCGGCGAACACGGCCGTGCCCGCGCCCGGCTCGGACTCGACCTCCAGCGTCCCGGCCAGCCGGCCGACCCGCTGGCGCATGACCGTCAGGCCGAACCCGCCGTCGTCGCCGCGGCGCACCCCGTCGGGGTCGAAGCCGACGCCGTCGTCGCGGATGTCGAGGGTGACCAGGTCGGCCAGGAACGACAGGGTCAGCCCGACCCGCGAGGCGGCCGCGTGCTTGGCCACGTTGGCCAGGGCCTCCTGGGCGGTGCGGAGCAGGGCCACCTCCACCTCGGGGTGCAGCGGGCGGGCGGTGCCGGTGGTGGTGACCTCGGCCCTGACCCCGTGCCGCTCCGACCAGCGCTCGGCCACCTCGGTCAGGGCGTCGCACAGGGCTCGCTGCTCCAGCGGCTCCGGGCCGATCGCCTGGACGGTCCGGCGGGCCTCCGACAGGCTCTCGCGGGCCAGGTCGGCGGCGTTGTCGAGGTGGCGGCGCCAGTCATTGGGCCGACCTTCGGCGCTCCTGGCCGCCTGGACCTGGGTGACGATCCCGGTGAGGCCCTGGGCCAGGGTGTCGTGGATCTCGCGGGCCATGCGCTGGCGCTCGTCCAGGGTGCCTGCCTCCCGCGCCTGGGCGAGCAGCCGGGCCTGGAGCTCGACGTTCTCGGCCATCGCGGCCTCCAGCTTGGCGTTGGCCTCGGCCAGCTCGACGATGATCTGCTTGCGCTGCTCGTTCTGCATGGCCGTGATCTCGCTCCAGCGGCTGAAGGCGATCGCCAGGCCGGCGCTCACCGCCACCAGCAGCAGATAGGCGGCCACCGCCGGCGGGTTCGGGTCGGGCAGGCGGCCGCCGAAGATGGCGGTGACGTGGATGACGGCGGCCGCGGTCACCCCGGCGATCCGCCACCGGCCGGCCAGCAGCTCCCAGGTGTGCAGGTAGCCGGTGAGGGCGAACAGCCCGAACCAGGGGCTCCGGGTGACCAGCACGGCCAGTAGGAGCAGCAGGCCGACGCAGTACAGCGCCATCAGCCGGCGCCGCCGCGCCCAGGCGGGGTGCAGGGTGACCAGCCACAGCATCCACCCCGCGGCCAGCCCGGCCACCGCGAGCGTGCCCAGCCGGTGGGCCGCCGACCGGTGCCCGACCACGTCGTCGGCGATGGTGGCGAGCAGGGTCGACACGGCCAGCAGGACATAGGGGGCCACCCGGAAGGCACGCTCCAGCCGGTCGGGGGCGTCGAGCTGGACGTCGGTCTGCGGGACGGTCATGGGCTGGCCCTTCCGCTTGCTACTCCCAACGGAACAGCTTAGTCGCGGCCGCGCCGGCGACCAGGGCCACCACCGCCAGGGTGAGCAGGTGCACCGGTTCCGGGGTCGACCCGGCCCAGGCGTCCTGGACCGACTCGCGGAACGCGCCGAGCGGGGTCAGGTCGCCAATGCGGCTCAGCCAGGCCGGCATCAGGTACTTGGGCAGCCAGGCCCCGGCCAGGAACATCGAGGGGAAGAAGGTCAGCATGCCGATGGCGTTGGCCGCCCTGGTCGTCGGGGCCACGGCCGCGATGACCAGGCCGACCGCGAACAGCGCCACCGTCCCGAGCAGGAACGCCAGCGCGAACCAGCCGGCGCTGGCCGGCATGGCCATGCCCAGCCCGGCGGCGCCGACGGCAAGCACGAGGCCGAGGGCGACCACCCCTATGGCCAGGTTGACCGCCACCTGGGCGCCCAGCAGCATCGCCGGGCTGACCGGGGTGGTGGAGAGGCGGCGCAGGACCCCTTTCTCGCGGTAGGTGGCCAGGTAGCCGGGCAGGACCGAGATGGCCAGGACGCCGACGCTGATGGCCAGGGCGATCGAGGGCAGGACGGTGTCGATGGGGCGTTGGCCGCCCAGCTCGGGGGCCGGGTCGCGGGCGAAGCCGGGCAGGCCGAACACCAGCAGGATGCCGAGGGGCACGGCCAGCGCGACCAGCATTGTCACCGGGTCGCGCAGGAACAGCACCTTGGCCTCGAGGCGGGTCAGCTTGGCAAGTCCGTGCATGGGAGCTCCTCGGTCAGGGGATGGGCCGCCCGGTCAAGGCGAGGAAGGCGTCGTCCAGGCTGGCCTGATCGGTCTGCAGCTCGGCGGCGACCCGGGCGGTGAGCCGCTGCGGGGTGTCGATGGCCACCACCAGGCCGGCGTCCAGCACCGCCACCCTGTCGCTGAGCCGGCCGATCTCCTCCATGTAGTGGCTGACCAGCACGACTGTGACCCCGCTGGCCCTGACCTGCTCGATCAGCCGCCAGGTGTCGCGCCGGGCGTGCGGGTCGAGGCCGGTGCTGAGCTCGTCCAGGATGGCCACCTCGGGGTTGCCGACGAGGGCGAGCGCGATCGACAGGCGCTGGCGCTGGCCGCCCGACAGCTTGTCGAAGCTGGTGTCGCGCTTGGCGGCCAGCCCGAGCCGCTCGAGCAGTCGGCCCGGGTCGGCCGGGTTGCGGTAGAAGGAGGCGAACAGCTCCAGCGCCTCCCCGACGCGCACCTTGTCGTGCAGGTCGCTCTGCTGGAGCTGGACCCCGACCCGCTCCCGCAGCTCGGCCCGGTCCAGCCAGGGGTCGAGGCCGAGCACGCGGACGGTGCCGCGGTCGGGTGTCCGCAGGCCCTCGATGATCTCGACGGTGGTGGTCTTGCCGGCGCCGTTGGGGCCGATGATCCCGAAGATCTCGCCCCGTTCGACGGCGAAGGACACATCCTGGACGGCAACAGTGTCCCGGTAGCGCTTGTGCAGGTGCTCGACCTCGATGATGGGCACGGTCACGGGCCTCCTCGGTTCCGTCTCCTTGGAGGCGAGGATGCCCCACCGGTGCCCGCCTCCGGATCGGCCAGCCCGCCACGATTCCCGAGCCGATCGGTTAGGGATCCGGTAGCCGTTCGGTGCGTGCGTCGAGATCCCGGCCGGGGTCCACACCGGCGAGTACGGCTGTTCGCGGTCCTACACTGACGCCATGGACGTGACCATTGTCGAGGTCAGCCCCCGCGACGGCCTCCAGAACGAGGCCGTGATCCTGCCCACCGAGGCCAAGGTCGAGCTGGTCGCCCGGCTGGTCGCGGCCGGGGCGCGCCGGGTCGAGGCGGTGTCGTTCGCCCATCCGCGGCTGGTCCCGGCGATGGCCGACGCCGAGGCGGTGATGGCGCGGGTGCCGCGGGCCGACGGGGTCGCCTACGCCGGCCTGGTGCTCAACCGGCGCGGCCTCGACCGCGCCCTGGCCGCCGGGGTCGACGAGGTCAACATGGTCGTCTGCGTCAGCGAGACCTTCAACCGGCGCAACCAGAACGCCACCACCTCCGAGAGCATGCAGGCCGCGGTCGAGGTGCTGGGGCGGGCCCGCGACAACGGGCTCTTCACGACCCTCACCCTGGCCACCTCGTTCGGCTGCCCGTTCGAGGGCGAGGTCGACCCCGAGCGGGTGGTGGGGCTGGCGGCCAGGGGGGCCGCGGCCGGGGCGCACGAGCTCTGCCTGGCCGACACCATCGGGGTGGGGGTGCCGTCCCAGGTCCGGGACCTGGCGGCCAGGGTCCGCGACGCCGTCGGAGAGGAGCCGCCGCTGCGGTTCCACTTCCACAACACCCGCAACACCGGCTTCGCCAACGCCGTCGCCGCCGTCGAGCTGGGAGCCAGGGTGCTGGACGCCAGCGCCGGCGGGATCGGCGGCTGCCCCTTCGCTCCGAGGGCGACCGGCAACATCGCCACCGACGACCTGGTCTACCTGCTGGAGCGGATGGGCCTGGACACCGGCTACGACCTGGAGGCGCTACTGCCGACGGCCGCCTTCCTGGGCGACCAGCTCGGCCACGAGGTCCCGGCCCTGCTCCCCAGGGCCGGCGCGTTCCCCTAGCTCCCGGCTCCCTCGGCCGCGCGGCAACCGTTCCGGTTGCGGACCACGAAGACCGGGTAGAAATGGGTACGCTCGACTCGTCCTCCCAGCCCCCGTGGACGACCGACCTCGGAGAGACCAGTGGTCCACGCGACCTGGTTGAGCCCTGCCGTCAACGACGTCCTTCCTGGTGATGACCTCGCCGTCGACCATGTCGAAGGCTGGTTCCGGCAGTACGCCGCCACCCGCGATCGCGGCATCCGCGAGCAGATCATCGTCGCCTACCTGGGCCTGGCCGACCGGCTGGCCGAGCGGTACCGGGCCAGCCGCGGGGCCAGCCCCGAGGACCTCCGCCAGACGGCCCGGGTCGGGCTCGTGGGGGCTGTCGACCGCTACAACCCCGACTACGGCAACCCGTTCGTCCCCTACGCCGTGGCCTGTGTGGTCGGCGAGATCAAGCGCTACCTGCGCGACACCAGCTGGCGGGTCCACGTCTCGCGCCCGGTGAAGGAACGCTCCCTGCGCCTGTGCAAGGCTCTTGACGAGCTGCCCGCGACCCTCGGGCGCTCCCCGACCGTGGCCGAGCTCGCCACCCACCTGGGGATCTCCCAGGAGGAGGCCCTTGAGGCCATCGAGGTCGTCCAGTCCCGCTCGGAGGTGTCGCTCGACCAGCAGCTCGGCGAGGAGGGCGACGCCACCCTCGGCGACCGCATGCCGGCTGCCCCGCCCCGGGAGGAGCTGGAGGACCTGCTCCTGCTGCCCGGCCTGGTCGACAGCCTGCCCGAGCAGGAGCGCGAGATCGTGGTCCTGCGCTTCTTCCACGATCTCGACCAGTACGACATCGCCGCCCGGGTCGGGTGCTCCCAGATGCACGTCTCGCGCCTGCTGCGCCGCGCCCTCGGCCGCATGCGCACCCAACTGCTGGTCAACTGACGAGGAGGTCCTCGGCAGTGACGAGCTGACCCGTCTCGGCGAGGAGATGGCGGCCCGCAGGGAGCAGCTCGGCGCCGGTTACACTGAAATCCAGACTGAACGGGAGGTGGACGGCCCATGTCTGACGGGGAGAGCAGGAAGGAACGGCTCGACCGTGAGCTGATGGAGCTGCTCCAGGAGCTCCGGGTCGTCATCCCCGGCGTCCAGGTGCTCCTGGCCTTCCTGCTCACCGCCCCCTTCCAGCAGCGCTTCGCCCAGCTCCCCGGCTCGATGCGCAATGCCTTCTTCGCCTCGATCGTCTGCGCCACCCTGGCCACCGCGTTCCTGATCGCCCCGTCGGCCCATCACCGGCTTCGCTGGCGGGCCGGCGAGAAGGAACGCCTGGTGCGGGTCGGCAACCAGATGGCCATCATCGGCACGGTGTTCCTGGCCGCGGCGATCGTGCTCGCCCTGTACGTGGTCACCGACGTGCTCTTCCCCACCAACCTGGCCGTGATGACGGCCGTCGCCGCCCTGGTCGTGTTCGGCGGGCTCTGGTACGTCCTGCCGATGGTCGGCCGCTCCTCGCCCGCCGAGAACGCCGCGACCGGCGGCCAGCCTCAGGAGAGCCAGGGGGCCAGCTCCCGGCGGTAGAAAAGGGTCGAGCGCTTCGCCGGCCTCGGCTGCGCGACCCGGGTCAGCTCGTCGGGAGCGAGCTGGCCAGCATCTCCAGGAACAGGCCGGCCGCGCCCGACGGCGGGCCGGCGTCGATCCGGCGGACGGCCACGATCTCGCGCCGGACCGGGGCCGCGTCGACCAGCTCGATCCGGGTGAGGGTGCCGGCGGCCAGCTCGGTGGCGACGGTGCTGGCCGGGACCAGGGAGACGCCGAGGCCGCGTTCGACCATCTTCTTGGCCGCCTCGATGTTGTCCAGCTCCAGCACGCTCCTGGGCAGCACGCCGGCCTGGCGGAAGGTTGCGGTGGTGAACTCGAGGAAGCTGGAGCTGCGCCCGAACAGGACCAGTACCTCGCCGGCCAGGTCGGCCAGCCTGGCCTGGCCGTCGGCGCCCGGCCCGGCCAGCCGGTGGCCGGGGCCGGCGATCAGGACCAGGGCGTCGGTGTACAGCGGCACGCTCTCGATCTCGGTGTGATGCAGGGAGCGCATGATGCCCAGCTGCACCTGGTCGTGCAGGACCATCTGGAGGATCTCCTCGGAGGTGCCGGTCTTGACGGCCAGGCGGACGTTCGGGTGGGCGGCGCTGAACCGGGCCAGCAGGGCCGGCAGGGTGTAGGTGCTGACCGTCGGGGGCGCCCCCAGGACCAGCCGCCCGGCCACCCCCCGGCGCAGCTCGCCGAGGCGCTCGCGGCCGTCGGCCAGAGCGGTCACCGCGTGCTCGGCGTAGGGCAGGAACGCCTCGCCGGCCTCGGTCAGGCGCATCCCGCGCCGGGTGCGGACGAACAGCTGCTCGCCGAGGGAGGACTCGAGGCTCTGGAGGCGGGCGGTGAGGGTCGGCTGGGACACGAACAGGGCCTCGGCGGCCCGGCTCAGGTTCTGGCGGCGGGCGACCTCCAGGAACGCCTCGATCTGTGGAAGCATCGCCCTCCCTCATCATAGAAGAACCCGATGCTCGCCATTTAGACGATCTATTGGACTGATAGCAAGCTCGCCGCCTACGCTCTGAGGTCTTAATTCCCCGACCGAGCGGAGCACCGATGCGCATTGTTCTCCTCGGCCCGCCTGGAGCCGGCAAGGGCACGCAGGCTGCGCAGATAGCCTGCCGGTTCGGCGCCCCGCACATCGCGACGGGGGACATCTTCCGGGCCAACGTGGCCGAGGGGACCGAGCTGGGCCGGGCCGCCCAGGAGTACATGGACCTGGGTGACCTGGTACCTGACGAGGTGGTCATCGCCATGGTGATGGAACGCCTGGCTGAGGACGACTGCGAGGCCGGGTTCGTGCTCGACGGGTTCCCGCGGACGGTCAACCAGGCCGAGGCCCTCGACCGCCAGCTGGTCGACCTGGGCGCGCCCCTGCACGCCGTGCTCTGCTTCGAGGCCGCCGAGGAGGAGCTGCTGCGGCGGTTGGCCGGGCGGGCGGCGGCCCAGCATCGGGCCGACGACGCCGAGCAGACGATCCGGCACCGCCTGGAGGTGTTCGGGATCAAGACCCGGCCGCTGATCGACTACTACCGCCACCGCCGCCTGCTGACCATGGTCGACGGCGTCGGCCGGGTCGAGGAGGTCACTGGCCGGATCCTTGGCGGCCTCCCCTCGGCCAACGGCGGCCGCGACCCGGCCCTCGCCCTTGCCGGCTAGCCGCCTGGGTTAGGCGACCCGGCCGCGGAGGGCCGCCCGGCGGGCTGGCCTGGGGGCGGCCGCCTCCGGGAGGTCGGCCAGGGCCTCGGTGACCTGGTCGACGTCGATGGCCAGCAGGCCCGGGTCGGGGAGCTGACCGTGAGGGTCGCCGCTGGTACCTGCCCACAGGGCACGG
>JASLIH010000567.1 GCA_030152105.1 Actinomycetes bacterium | reverse complement strand
GAACGAGAACGGCGAGGACCTGCTGCGCCCGATCCCTGGCACCGGCCTGGGCATCCTCCGTCAGCAGACCAAGCCGGCCTCGGGCAGCTTCGCCAAGCTGCCGCCCGAGGGCCGCCGCCTGGCCCGGGAACGGCACGTGCTCATCCTGACCAAGGCCAACTCGCACTCGACCGTGCACCGGCCCTCGTACCTGGACTACATCGGGGTCAAGCGCTTCGACGAGCACGGCGAGGTCATCGGCGAGCGGCGCTTCCTCGGCCTCTACACCTCGGCCGCCTACAACCGGAACCCGCGCGACATCCCGGTGCTGCGCCGCAAGGTGGCCAAGGTGCTGGAGCGGGTCGGCCTGCCCCGCTACAGCCACGACTGGAAGTCGCTGCTCAACATCCTGGAGACGTTCCCGCGCGACGAGCTGTTCCAGATCGCCGACGACCAGCTGTTCGAGACGGCCATGGGCATCCTGCGGCTGGAGGAGCGCCGGCGGGTGCGGCTGTTCATGTGGCACGACGACTACGGCCGGTTCGTGTCCAGCCTGGTGTACGTGCCCCGCGACCGCTACACCACGACCGTGCGCCGGCGCATCGAGGTCGTCCTCCACGAGGCCTTCCCGGGGGCCAGCTTCGACTTCCAGGTGTGGCTGTCGGAGTCGGTGCTGGCCCGGCTGCACTTCATCATCCGGCTGCCGCCGGGTGAGATGCCCAGCTACGACGCCAAGGAGCTGGAGGCCAAGCTGGCCAACGTCACCCGCTCCTGGAACGACGAGCTCCACGCCCTGCTGCTGGAGCTGCACGGCGAGGAGGAGGGCAACGCCCTGTACACCTCCTACGGCGAGGCGTTCCCGCCCGCCTACGTGGACGACTTCCCGGCCCGCAACGCCGTCTACGACATCCAGCGCATGGAGGACCTGGCCGAGCTGGGCGGGCTCAACATGAACCTGTACCGGCCGCTGGAGGCGCCGCCGGGGACGCTGCGGTTCAAGCTGTTCTGGGCCGACCGGCCGCTGCCACTGTCGGACGCGGTGCCGATGCTGGAGGACATGGGCGTCGAGGTGGTCGAGGAGCGGCCCTACGAGCTGCACCCGCCCGGCCAGGGCCCGGTCTGGATCCACGACTTCGGGGTGACCTACACCGGCGAGGGCGACGTCGACCTGAGCCGGGTCCGCGACGTCTTCCAGGACGCGTTCGCGGCCATCCTCCGGGGCGAGGCCGAGAGCGACGGCTTCAACCGGCTGGTGCTGCGGGCCCGCCTGACCTGGCGCCAGATCGTGGTCCTGCGCGCCTACTGCAAGTACCTGCGCCAGACCCGGCTGGCCTTCAGCCAGGCGTACATGGAGCAGGCCCTGGCCAGCAACCCGCAGATCGCCCGCTGGCTGGTGGAGCTGTTCGAGAGCCGCTTCGACCCGGCCCAGTCGGACAGCGCGGAGTCGCGGGCGGAGGAGCTGCGGGAGCGGCTGGCCGACTCCATCGACCGGGTGGCCAACCTGGACGAGGACCGGATCCTGCGCAGCTTCCTCGGGATGGTCGAGGCCACCCTGCGGACCAACTACTTCCAGCAGGGCGTTGACGGCGACCCCAAGCCGTACCTGTCGCTCAAGCTCGACCCGGCCCAGGTGCCGTCGCTGCCCAAGCCGCGGCCGATGTACGAGGTGTTCGTCTACTCGCCCCGCACCGAGGCCGTCCACCTGCGCGGCGGCAAGGTGGCCAGGGGCGGCATCCGCTGGTCGGACCGGCGCGAGGACTTCCGCACCGAGATCCTCGGCCTGATGAAGGCGCAGATGGTCAAGAACGCGGTGATCGTGCCGGTGGGGGCCAAGGGCGGCTTCGTGGTCAAGCAGCCACCGGCCGAAGGGGGCCGCGAGGCACTGATGGACGAGGTGGTCGCCTGCTACTCGACCATGATGCGGGGACTGCTCGACATCACCGACAACCGGGTCGGCGGCAAGGTTGTCCCACCGGCCGACGTGGTCCGCTACGACGAGGACGACCCGTACCTGGTGGTGGCGGCCGACAAGGGCACGGCCACCTTCTCCGACCTGGCCAACTCGATCGCCCAGGAGTACGGCTACTGGCTGGACGACGCCTTCGCCTCCGGCGGGTCGGCCGGCTACGACCACAAGAAGATGGGGATCACCGCCCGGGGCGCCTGGGAGTCGGTCAAGCAGCTGTTCCGCGAGACCGGCGTCGACACCCAGTCGACCGACTTCACCGTGATCGGCATCGGCGACATGTCCGGCGACGTGTTCGGCAACGGCATGCTCCTCAGCCGCCACATCCGCCTGGTCGGGGCGTTCAACCACCTGCACGTGTTCCTCGATCCCGACCCCGACCCGGAGGTGGGCTTCGCCGAGCGGGAGCGGCTGTTCGCCCTCCCCCGCTCCTCCTGGTCCGACTACGACACGGCCAAGATCTCCGAGGGCGGCGGGGTCTGGCCGCGCTCGGCCAAGTCGATCCCGCTGTCGGTGCCGGTCCGCCGGGCCCTGGACGTCCAGGCCGAGGCGCTCCCCCCCAACGAGCTGATCAGCGCCATGCTCAGGGCCCCGGTCGACCTGCTCTGGAACGGCGGCATCGGCACCTACGTGAAGGCGGCCCGCGAGACCCACGCCGACGTCGGCGACCGGGCCAGCGACGCCGTCCGCGTGAACGGGGGCGAGCTGCAGGCCAGGGTCGTCGGCGAGGGCGGCAACCTCGGCTTCACCCAGCTCGGGCGGATCGAGTACGCCCTCCACGGCGGCCGGATCAACACCGACTTCATCGACAACTCGGGCGGGGTCGACTGCTCCGACCACGAGGTCAACATCAAGATCCTGCTCAACCAGGTGGTCAGCGACGGTGACATGACCCGCAAGCAGCGCGACAAGCTGCTGGCCGACATGACCGACGACGTCGCCGCCTCGGTCCTGCAGGACAACTACCGCCAGGTGCAGGCGATCAGCGTCACCGAGGCCCAGGCGCCGCAGCTGCTGGACGAGCACGCCCGGCTGATGCGGCACCTCGAGCGGGCCGGCCGGCTGGACCGGCGGCTCGAGTTCCTGCCCAACAACGAGGAGCTGGCCGAGCGCCGCGCCACCGGCAGGGGCCTCACCCGCCCCGAGCTGGCGGTGCTGCTGGCCTACGCCAAGATCGTCCTCCAGGACGAGCTGGTCGGCTCGGACGTGCCCGAGGACGAGTACCTGGCCGACGACCTGGAGCGCTACATGCCGCCCAAGCTGCGGGAGAAGTTCCGCAAGCAGCTCCGCCGGCACCCCCTGCGCCGCGACATCATCGCCACCTACGTCACCAACAGCATGGTCAACCGGGCCGGGAGCACCTTCGCCAACCGGCTCCGGGACGAGACCGGGGCCCGGCCGACGGACGTCGCCCGGGCCTACACGGTGGCCCGCGAGGTGTTCGACATCCGCCGGCTCTGGAAGGACCTGGCCACCCTGGACACCGTGGTCCCGGCCGAGGTGCAGCTCGAGCTCCAGGCCGAGGGGCGCAAGATGATCGAGCGGTCGGCGCTGTGGTTCCTGCGCAACCGGCGCCAGCCGATGGACATCGCGGCCACCGTCTCCCACTTCGCCCCCGGGATCGCGTCGCTGGCCCAGGAGCTGCCCAAACTGCTGGCCCCGGCCGACTCCGAGTCGCTGGACCAGATGGCCGAGCGGTTCACCGCCGCCGGGGTCCCGCCCGAGCTGGCGACCAGGGTGGCCAGCCTGGACGCGCTGTTCTCGGGCCTGAACGTGATCGAGGTGGCCACCGCCTGCGGCGAGACCGTCGAGACGGTCGCGGCCGTCTACTTCGCCCTCGGCTACAAGCTGGACCTGCACTGGCTGCGCGACCAGATCGCCAAGCTACCGGCCGAGACCCACTGGCAGACGCTGGCCCAGGGGGCGCTGCGCGACGACCTCTACTCCGAGCAGCGGGAGCTGACCATCGAGGTGCTCAAGCGAGGCACCGAGGACGGCGCCGAGGACAAGGGCGCCGAGACGCTGATCGACACCTGGATGGAGGAGAACCGCTCCGCGGTCGAGCGGACCAACGCGATCCTGTCCGACCTGAAGGAGGCGGACACCCTCGACATCGCCATGATCTCGGTCGCCCTGCGCGAGATCCGCAACCTGAGCGAGACCGGCGCGGTCACCACCAGCGCCTCCGCGGCCAGATGACCGAGGTGCTGGCCCACGAGGTCGCCGGGTCGGGGCCGCCCAGGACGCCCGGGTGGGGGCCGGCGCTGCTGCTGGTCCACGCCGGCATCGCCGACCGGCGGATGTGGGACGACCAGATGGGGCCGTTCGCCGACGCCGGCTGGACGGTGATCCGGGCCGACCTGCCCGGGTTCGGGGAGACCCCGGCGCCGACCGGGCCCGTCGCCCTGTGGGCGACCCTGCGCGACCTGCTCGACCACCTGGGCGTGGAGCGGGCGGTGGTCGCCGGCGCCTCGCTGGGGGGCCGGGCCGCGGTCGACCTCGCCCTGGCCGCCCCTGAGCGGGTCCGGGCCCTGGTCCTGGTCGGGTCGGGGCTGGCCGGCCACCGGTTCCAGGAGCCGGCCCTGCTCGAGCTGTGGGACCAGAGCGAGGGCGCGCTCGAGCGTGGCGACCACCGGGAGGCGGCCCGGCTGGAGATCGACACCTGGGTCGTCGGCATGGGCCGGGACCCGTCGGTGGTCGACCCCGAGGTCCGCCGGCGGGTGCGGGACATGCTGCTGGTCGCCTACGAGCACGGCCCGGCCGACCTGGAGGAGCCCGACCCACCGGCCGCGGACCGCCTCGGCGAGGTCGCCGCCCCGGCCCTGGTCGTGGTCGGCGAGCACGACCGCCCCGACATCCACGCCATGGCCGGCGCCCTGGCCAGCGGCATCCCCGGGGCCGAGCGGGTGCTGCTCCCCGGCACCGCCCACCTGCCCAACATGGAGCAGCCGGAGGAGTTCAACCGGGTCGTGCTGGAGTTCCTGGCCAAGGTCGGCCTGTCGGCCTGACGGCCTGGGCGTCGCCGACCCCGGGGTGGGCCTACCCGGTGGCGGCCCGCTCGGCGGCGCTGCGCTCGATGCAGAGCTCGTTGCCTTCCGGGTCGGCCAGCACCACCCACCCCGCCCCGTCCGGGCGCCGCTGGTCGGCGACCAGGGTGGCCCCGATCCCCAGCAGCCGCTCCACCTCCTCGTCCCGGGTCCTGTCGGCCGGGACCAGGTCGAGATGGACCCGGTTCTTGACCGTCTTGGGCTCCGGCACCTTGATGAACAGCAGCCCGGGCTGGTCGCCGGGCCCGGCCAGGTAGCCCTCCGGGTCGTCGGGCTCGTTCGGGTTCTCGGGGTCCTCCCGGTAGCCGGTGACCTGGCTCCAGAAGCCGGCCAGCAGATAGGGGTCGGCACAGTCGAAGGTGATGTTGCGCGGCAGCGCGGTCATCTGGCCTCCTTCAGCTCGGTGGCGGCCTGCCGCTCCGCCTCGGCCAGGTCGAGGACCTGGTCCCGCAGGCCGGCCAGCAGGGCGGTGAGGGTGTCGGGGTCGAGGGGCTGGGGGCCGGCGGCGTCACGGGCCGTCTCGGCCAGGGTGGTCCAGGCGGTGGCCAGCTCCCGGTAGGAGCCGGCCAGGGTGGTCAGGCCGGGGCGGCCGAGGGGGCCGGCGGCCTCCTCGAGGAACTCGGCGTACATGGACCGGAAGAAGCCGCCTCCGGTGCCGGCCGTCTCGACCCAGTCGTAGAGCCAGGTGAGGAGCTGGAGCTGGCGCCCGGGGGCGGCCAGCAGCCGGGGCCAGCCCTTGGGGTCGCGGGGGGCGGTCAGGAGGTCGGCCCACTTGGCCAGGCCGGGGACGCCGAAGTTGCGCATCGGCGGGTCCAGCATGCCCGTCCAGGTGTCGGCGATCCCGGCGGCGGCCGCGCCGGGCAGGTCGACCTCGCTGGTCGAGCCGCCGACGCCGTCGCCGAAATCGGCCGGGGCGTCGGCGACGACCAGCCGGTGCCTGGCCGAGCGGACCCCGGCCCGGGCCTCGGCCAGCTCGGCCCAGGTCACCGGGACCGGCACCGGGGCCAGGTCCCACAGCACCGGCTCGCCGTCGCGCAGCTCGACCAGCACGTCCTGGGGCGTCATCCCGGGCAGCTCGCGCGGGACGGCCCGGGAGGGCAGCCGGGCCCCGTCCACCGTGGCGACCACCGGCCGGCCCTGGTCGAGGGCGGTCCGCAGGTGCCGCTCGGCAGCCGCCGGGCCGCTGGTCCGCCGCACCTGGAACGGGACCCCGAGCCGGGTCAGGGCGGCCTCGGCGGCGTCCCGCTTGTGGATGTAGGGGTTGATCCTGCCCCCGAGGTAGAGGGTGGTCAGGTCCTCGTACTCGAACACGAAGTAGGCGAACCCGATGCCGCCGGCGATGCCCAGGACCATCGCCTCGCTCAGCGGCCGGCCGCCGGCCGGGTCGGTCACGCCGAGGGCGGCCAGCAGCCGGGTGAGCGCGGCCGTGTCGGGGTGGCGGCCCCGGAACCGGTCCGGCCGGCCAGGGTCGCTGTCGGGGCGCAGGTGGGATCGGGCGGTCGTGTACGACTCGCCGGTCCGGCCCATGCGGGCGCGGACCAGCCGCTTGAAGTCCTTGTCAGCAGGCATGACCCAGTCCTCCGTCGGGTCGCGTGGCCGGCTCCCCAGCAGCCACGGCCGCGCGACCGGAGGGCACCGGGCGACCCGCGATCCGGGAGTGTGCCCCCCTTTGCCTCTCCACGGGCCCCGCTGGGGTGGGCCATCAGAGGTTGGGCGCTGGATCACCGCCTTCCCGAGCTTCCCCCGGTCCCGGCGGCGGGTCAAGAGGCGGGCTAGGCGCGGACCGGGAGGCCGGCGGCGGCCAGGGCGTGCTTGACCTCGGCGATGGAGAGCTGGCCGAAGTGGAAGACGCTGGCCGCCAGGACGGCGTCGGCGCCCGCCTGGGCGGCGGCGGTGAAGTGGCCGACCTCGCCGGCGCCGCCGCTGGCGATCACGGGAACGTCGACCGTTGTCGTCACGGCGGCGACCAGGTCGAGGTCGTAGCCGGTCTTCTGGCCGTCGGCGTCCATGCTGGTGACGAGCAGCTCGCCGGCGCCGCGCGCTGCCCCCTCCTCGGCCCAGGCGAGGGCGTCGAGGCCGGTGGGGGTGCGGCCGCCGTCGACCACCACCTCCCAGCCGGTGCCGTCGCGACGGCGCCGGGCGTCGATGGCCAGCACCATGCACTGGACCCCGTAGGTCCCGGCCCCGGCCGACAGCAGCTCCGGGTCGCGGACGGCGGCCGAGTTGACCGACACCTTGTCGGCACCGGCCCGGAGCAGCCGCTGGACGTCCTCGACGGTCCGGACCCCGCCGCCGACGGTGAGCGGGATGAACACCTGCTCGGCCGTCCGGGCCACGGCCTCGAACAGGGTCGCGCGCGCCTCCACGGTGGCGGTGATGTCCAGGAACACGAGCTCGTCGGCGCCCTCGG
Source organism: Actinomycetes bacterium (assembly GCA_030152105.1). The sequence continues at coordinate 1,369 of JASLIH010000567.1, read as the reverse complement.
CGTCGTAGATGCCGGCAAGCTCGGCCGGGTCGCCGGCGTCGACCAGGTTCACGAACGACACTCCCTTGACCACCCGCCCGGCGGCCACGTCCAGGCACGGGATCACCCGCCTGGCCAGGGTCACGGCCGCCGCCCGATGCCTCGAGCGGGCTCGGCCAGGGCGGCGAGGGCGTCGGTGACGGTGAAGCGGCCGGCGTAGAGGGCCTTGCCGACGATGGCGCCCTCGAGGCCGTCGGGTTCGAGGGCGGCCAGGGCGCGGAGGTCGTCGAGGGTGGCGACACCGCCGGAGGCGATCACGGGGCGGGTGGTGGCGGCCAGGACCTCGCTGAGGCGGTCGGTGGCGGGGCCGGTGAGCATGCCGTCGCGGGCGACCTCGGTGTGGACGAAGCGGCGGCAGCCGGCCGCCTCCAGGCGCTGGAGGACCTCGAACAGGTCCCCCCCGCTGGCCGTCCAGCCGCGGGCCTGGAGGGTGCGGCCGCGGGCGTCGAGGCCGACGGCGACCGCCTCGCCGTGGCCGGCGCAGGCCTCGGCGACCCACTCGGGGTCCTCGAGGGCGGCGGTGCCGATCACCACCCGGGCCGCGCCCAGCTCCAGCAGGGCGTCGAGGTCGGCGGCGGTGCGCACCCCGCCGGAGGCCTCGACCCGGACAGGGGCCACGGCGGCGACGATGCGGCCCAGGTGCTGGCGGTTGCGGGGGCCGCGGCCGAAGGCGGCGTCGAGGTCGACCACGTGCAGCCAGTTCGCGCCCTGGGCGGCGAAGCTCCTGGCGGCCTCGACCGGGTCGCCGTAGCCGGTCGCGGTGCCGGCGACGCCCTGGACGAGGCGGGCCGCCTGCCCGTCGAGCAGGTCGACCGCCGGGAGCAGCTCCAGGGTCATGCGGCACGGACCTCGTTGACGAAGTTGGCCAGCAGGGTGAGGCCGGCCTCGCCCGACTTCTCGGGGTGGAACTGGGTGCCGAACAGGTTGTCGTGCTCGACCGCGGCGGCGAAGCGGCCGCCGTAGTCGCAGACGGCGGCGACCGCGTCGCTGTCGGGCTCGGGGGCGTAGGAGTGGACGAAGTAGAAGCGGGTCCCGTCGCCGAGGCCGGCGAGCAGGCGGCTGCCCGGACGGACGGCGACCTCGTCCCAGCCGATGTGGGGGATCTTGACCGGGCCACTCAGGCGGCGGATCTTGCCCGCGACAACGCCGGCGCCGTCGCTGACCGGGCCTTCCTCGCTGGCCTCGAACAGCAGCTGCATCCCGACGCAGATGCCGAGCAGGGGCCGGCCGCTCTCAAGCCACCCGGCCACCGCGGCCGGCCCGCCGGCCGAGCCGAGGCCGCTGAGGCAGGCCCCGTACGCCCCCACCCCCGGCACGACCAGCCCGGCCG
>JASLIH010000536.1 GCA_030152105.1 Actinomycetes bacterium | reverse complement strand
ACCCGCTCGCGCCGGTAGCGGTCGCCGGCGATCGCGGCCAGGGGCGCGACCAGCGCCGCCGGCACCAGCTGGACCACGGCGACCAGCCCGGTCGCGGCCGCCCCCCCGACCCCGTCGGCAAAGGCCAGGACCGACACCCAGGTGGCCCACTCGGCCACGTTGAAGCCGACGAACGCCAGCTCGACCCGGAGCAGCCCCGGGTTGCCGGACACGGTCCGGACAACCCCGACCAGGCGGGAGAGGTAAGAGAGCACCACCGTTCATGCTGCACGGTCGAAGCGGTCCGATCCAGTGGTCCCGCCAACCGGGCCCACGGGCCCGGCGACCAGCGGTCGCGGTGGACCCGTCGTCGAACGACGCCGGGTCGAGGGTCCGCGGCTGCCTCGCTTCTGTATGCAGGTCCACGGCGGCCCAACCGTAGGGATCGCTACGCCGTCACCGGATGAGCCAGTACGCCCACCTCACCCATCGAGGCCTCCGCCCGCGACGGGCCCCGGCTCCTCTTCTGCCGGCTCCAGCCGGCGCAGGACAAAGCCGCCGACGAAGATGAGCAGCCACAGGTACTTGGCTAGGTTCGGCTGGATCACCGCGACCGGGATCGACAGCAGAAAGATCACCGGGGTCCTGAGGATCCGCAGCAGCACCCAGCGGCGCACCGCAGCCGAGACCCCGGGCAGGGCCAGCTCGCGGATCCGGATCGCGTACAGCCACACCGCGGCCTCGGCCAACCCGACCGCCGCCAGGCTGGCCGCATAGAACACGGTCGCCGGCACCTGGTCGCCAGCGGCGCTCAGCAGCGCGGTCGGGTAGGGCACGAACGCGATGGTCCCTAGGAACAGCAGATTCAGCATCACCAGGGGACGGTCCAGGCCCTTGATGTGGCGGAACAGCCCGTGGTGGGCGAGCCAGAACAGCCCGATGGCGGCGAAGCTGTAGGCGAACCCGACGATCTGGGGGATGGCGTCGCGGAGCAGCTGCCCGGACTGGAGGTGGGGAACATCAGGCACCCGTAGGTCGACGATCAGCAGGGTGATGGCGATGGCGAAGACGGCATCACTGAAGAACAGGACCCGGTCGTACTCGATCTCCCCGGCCCGGGCGAGGACACGCCAGCGCTCGGAAGCAGCCGCCATGCGCGGGAGTGTACCCGCCCGAACCGGCGCACCCAGGCCCCACCGCTCCCAAGGTTCCGGCTGCGGGTCAGAGCGCGCCGACGTCACGCAGGCGGGCTGCCAGGCGGGCGGCGTGGTCGGCGGCGGCGGGGAGGTTCCTGGCGTCGGCCGCGCCGCGGAGGTCGCGGAGGCGGGTATCGAGCTCGGCCCGGGCGGCGGGGCTGAGGGTGGGAGCGAAGCGGTCACGGATCCACTCGAGCACGGCCACGTCACCGGTCACTCCGGCGAGATCGTTGGCTGCAGCGTCGACGCGCAGCTGCTGGCTCCAGAGCCCGAAGCGGCGGGCGTCGATCTCGGCGGGGGGCCGGTAGGAGAGGGTGAGATCGAGCACGGACTGGGCGACGTCGATGGCCGCCTGTCCGGTCCCGCCCGCTCCGTGGGCCTTCACCGCGCCGGTCAAGGCGTGCATGGCGTCGCCCAGGCGGGCTGCGATCATCGGTGGCGGCCGGGTGGCGGTCCGAAGGGTGGTCCAGGCCGCGTCCATCCGCTTGAGGGCCGCCGCGGCCGCCTCCCAGTCCCCGATGCGGGCCAGCTCCAGGATGCCCACCGCGGTGGTCGAGAGGGACTGGAGCTCGGCCGGTGGGGGACCGGGGAGCGCGTCCGCGGGCACGGCGAGTGCCAGGGCCTCCAGGTCGCCGCCGCTGGCGGTCCGGAACTCGCCACGACCGGGGGCGTAGATCTTGTGGTCGGTGCTCTGGTCGGCATGCAGCTCCTCGGCCAGGATCGCGTCGTTGACCGGACCCCACGCACCCTGGACGGTCTGGCCAACCGACTTGACCTTGACCTCCTCGAAGACGACGCCGGTGACATCCTCGAGCCGGAACACGTCCCCCACCTTGGGATGGGCGGGCATGATCATCGCCGCCGAGCCCTCCCGGCCGGCCAGCCAAGTCCCCTCGGTCAGGGCCACCGCGCCGTTCCGGTAGTCCATGACGTCCTCGCCGAAGTACCAGACCGACCCGTCGTCGGCCTGGGCGTACCGGTCGCGCGCGACCTCCTCGAGGCGGCCGTCCAGGTAGGCGACGTACTGGGAGACGAGGGTCTCGACCACCTGGCCGTCCCAGGCGATCCGCTCGGTGTCATGCAGCAGCGTGGTCTCCGAGCGGTACGGCTTGCCGTCGACGTGGCCGAGGAGCACCGCCGACCCGAGCTCGCCGATGGGGAACAGCCGATTGGTGACCTTGGTGGGGTTGGAGAACGACGGCCTGACCAGGTCCACCCGCTCGCCGGCCGGCGCGCAGCCACGGCCGCTGTAGGTGCCACACGGCGCCGGCGCCAGCCGAGCGCTGGGGGCCGTCGACGTGGGGGCGCCCGACCCGGCGGCCCGCGACTCGCGGCCAGGCTGGCAGGCGGTGAGCGAGAGGGCCGCCGCCACCAGGCCGACTGCCAGCACCCGCCGGAGCCTGGGGCGGGCAGGTCGCGTCGGGGCACCTCGCTGGCGCCGCATGTCGGTCAGCCCCGGTCGCCGGCGGTGTCCTGATCGGCCTTGGTGGTGAGGACCCCGAAGTCGCGGCCGAGGTGGACGTCGACCTGACGGCCGTCCGGGAGGGTGACCTCGACCTCGTAGTAACCCTCCTCGTCGCCGACCTCGCTGCCGGTGACGCGGCCGCCACCGGCGTGGGCGACGGCGACGGCGCTGGCCCTGGTCAGGGCGTCGCCGGTGATCGGCTGGTCGTGGTCGTCCCCGCCGGTCGCGGCCGCGATGCCGGTCCCGCCGCCAATGGCGGCGATGCCGACCGCCGCGGCAGCGATCCACCTGGTCCTGTGTCGCATCCTGGTCCTCCCTGGCCTGTGTGCCTGGACTGACCCCCATGGTGGCAGCCGCTGGCTGAACCCAGGCTGAAGGCGTCCAGGTGACGAAGCTCGACGAGGGTGGCTAGCCGCCGGCGGCGACGAGGATGAGGTCGGTGGCCACGCCGAGCAGGAAGCCGGCCAGCAGGCCCCACAGGGTGACCTCCCAGGACAGGCGCCGGCCGACGGGCAGCAGCTCACCGAGCACATAGAGGATGGCCCCGGCGGCAAGGGCCAGGCAGCCGACGAACACATACACCGAGTCGAACCTGGTCCCCACGACTGTGCCCAGGAAGGTGGGGCCGCCACCGATCAGCCCGGCCAGCCCCAGCCAGCCCCATGACGGCCGGACCTTGGCGGCCGCGAGCGGCCCGACGATGCCGAAGCCTTCGGTGGCGTTGTGGAGGGCGAACCCGATGATCAGCAGCACCGCCAGCGAGATCTCGCCGGTCGTGGCGGCCTGACCGATCGCCAGGCCCTCGGAGAAGTTGTGCAGGCCGATCCCGACCGCGATCGCCATGCCCGTCCGTAGGGCCGCCTCGGCGGCAAGTGGGCGCGTGGTGGTCTCGGCGGTGGCCATGGCGCCGGGGCCGATGCTGGCCGGCGGCCGGGGCTTCCACAGCCGAGTGGCGTACAGCAGCCCGAGCAGGCCGGCCCCGAAGCCGACCGCATAGACGAGGCTGAGCCCGGCGAACTGGGTCCAGGCGGCCTCGCCGGCCTTGGCCTGGGTCATGGCCTCTTCGACCGGCTCGGTGGCGTGGCCCAGGATGTCGACCAGCAGGAACACCAGGATGCCGGCCGAGAGGGCGTTGAGGAAAGCCCGGCTCCTCTGGCTGGCGAAGGGGACCCGCCCGAGCGGCAGGCCGAGAAAGATGGTGGCCCCGGCGATGGCCGCGAGCAGGATCGTCTGGGTGGTCGACACGGGTTCGCGCCCCTTGGAGACGTAGTTAGGCAGGCCTAAGTCGAGGACACTAGCGCGCCGTGCCGCGGCGCGCAAGCCCCGGACCGTTGTCAGCTGAGGGCGGGGATGGTGGCGGTCGCCGGGTCGCTGGCGTGGCCCAGGTACGGCAGGTGGAACAGCGTCTCGATGGAGCGGAGCAGGGCGTAGTGGCTGTAGGGGGTGTTGTCGCGGGCGGCCTGGACGTGCGGTCCGGTGATGATGGTGGCGACCTGGCCGCCGGCGGCTAGGCCGCCGCAGCAGCCGAGCTTGTCGCCGTTGGCGGCTTCGTCCCAGGTGACGACCAGCCGGGTGTCCTCCCGCCAGGCCGAGGAGCCGGCGAGCCTGCCGTACAGGTCCTCCAGCCAGTGGTCGGCGGTGGCGGTCAGGGCCGGGTCGTTGCCGCCTTCGCCGGCGCCGTGCATGTCGTGGTCCAGGTTCGGGGTGACGAACACCAGCCGGGGGAGCCGCCCGGCCTGAAGGTCGGTGTCGAGCTGGTCGAGGGGGACGACCTTGGCGCAGCGGTCGGGGTGGTCGCGGACGCTGGTGAAGTACATGAACGGGTTGTGCTTTTTGGCATAGGCGCCGGCGGTGTGGGCGTCTGAGCAGGGGGCGGGGAGGTCCTCCATGTACGCCTTCCAGGAGACCCCGGCCGCCTCGAGCTGGTCGGCCAGGTTGGGGGCGTCCAGGTTGCAGCTGGTGCAGTCGTTGGTGATCTGGTGGGTGTCGCCGCTGACCATGGCCAGGTAGTTGGGCAGCGACGGGTGGGTGATCGCGAAGTAGCGGGTGAGCAGGGTGCCTTGGGTGGCCAGGTGGTTGAGGAACGGCGCCTGGGGTGAGCCGATGATCTGGCTGCTGGCGTGGTTCTCCTCCACGACCACGACCACCCGGCTGGTGGTGTCGTCGCGGGTGGCGGGGGGCGGGGTGGTCATGGAGGGCGCCACGGGAGTGGCCGGTGGCGGGCTCGAGCACCCCGCCGCCAACAGCACCAGCAGGCATGCCGCCGTCGCCGCCCAGGGTCGTCGCCAACCGTTCACGTGGGCCTCCTCGGTCCGGCGATGGCCGGGATGGTCCTGGTCGTCGGGTCGGCCGCGTTCCTGAGCGGCGACAGGCCGAACCGGTGCTCGATGGAGCGGAGCAGGGCGTAGTGAGTGTAGGGGGTCGCGTCGTGCCGGGCCGGGACGCCCGGCCCGGCCACGACCGTGGCCACGTGCCCGCCGCCCCGGCCG
>JASLIH010000534.1 GCA_030152105.1 Actinomycetes bacterium | reverse complement strand
CTGACGGGGCACCCCCCGTCAGCCACGACCGCCTCCAAGGTCGGCCAGCGCCCCGGCGTTGGAAGGCCGACCTGACCATCGGCGCCTACACGATGTTCGGCGGCATCTAGTAGTGTCCGGCGGCAATCCGGACCGGGGGTGGCCATGACGCAGACGCGACAGCGCGAAGACGAGTCGCCCAGGCCCGTGACCCGGTCCAGGACGGCGGTGCTGGCCGAGCGGATCCCGATCCGCCGGATCATCCTGGTCATCCTGAGCATCCTGATCGCCGCCGGCGTGCTCCTGGGCTCCTGGAAGACCCTGACTCTGACCGAGGGCCGGATCAGCGCCGCCGGTTGGCGTGACTTCCTGGTGTTCGGGGTCGCGCTGGGGAGCATCTACGCGCTCATCGCGCTCGGCTACAGCCTGGTCTACGGCATCCTGCTGATGATCAACTTCGCCCACGGCGAGGTGTTCATGGTGGGGGCGTTCGCCTCCTACTACGTCGCCCAGTCGCTGGAGTCCGCCGGCCTGCTCGACAGCAGCCCCATCCTGAGCATCTTCATCCTGCTGGTGGCCGCGACCACGGCCTCCATGGCGGTGGCGGTGCTGCTGGAGCGGGTCGCCTACCGGCCGCTGCGCAACGCCCCCCGCCTGGTCCCGCTGATCACCGCCATCGGCGCCTCGCTGTTCCTGCAGTACACGGCGGCCAGCTTCTTCGGGTCGGACTCCAAGGGCTACCCGAGCATCGCCGCCCTCGAGGGCACCTGGACGATCCTCGGCGTCCCGATCGGCAGGACCCTGCTGGTGGCCATCGTGTCCGCCGTGGTGATGATGGTCGGCCTCACCCAGTTCATCTCCAGGACCACCACGGGCAAGGCCATGCGGGCGGTCGCCGAGGACAAGGAGATCGCCAGCCTGATGGGGATCAACGTCAACCGGGTGATCGTGACCACCTTCGGGGTCGGCGGGATCCTGGCCGGCGTGGCCGGGGTCATGTTCGCCCTGGTGTTCGGCCTCGTCCAGTACAACATGGGCTTCGTCCCCGGCATCAAAGCCTTCACCGCGGCCGTGCTCGGAGGCATCGGGAGCGTCACCGGCGCGGCCATCGGCGGGCTGATCCTCGGGGTGGTGGAGTCGGTGGCGCCGTTCCTGCTGCTGGCCGGCATCCACGTGCCCGCCCCCAACCAGCTCAGGGACGTGGTCGCCTTCTCCATCCTGGTCCTGGTCCTGATCTTCAGGCCCGGAGGGATCATGGGGTCGGGCGACCCGGAGCGAGGGTAGGACGCCGTGACCGGGTCCGAGCTGAACGCCAGGGCGGTCAGGACCGGCCTGATCGGCGCCGTGGCGCTCATCTACCTTGCCCTGGCAGGGATGATCCAGAAGTTCGACAGCCGCAACCTCATCGGCAGCTTCCTCACCCTCGGCAACCTGCTCATGGCGCTGCCGCCGCTGCTCACCGGCTACCTGGCCATCAGGCCGCGGCTGGTGGGCGGGCGGCGTGAGGAGGCCGCGCCGCGCGCCGCCCTGGTCGCCGGGCTGCTCAGCGGGGCGCTCGTCGGCGGGGTCACCGCGGCTGGGGTCGCCCTGGTCGAGGCCCTCCCCGAAGGCGCGGTGCGGCGCATCTTCATCCAGGTGTCGCCGGAGCTGCTGTCGATCCTCACCTTCGGCCGGGGTGTGCCGCTGGGCCTGGTCCTGCTGGTCCTCTACGGGGCGGTGCTCGGCCTGCTCGGGGCCGGCTTCCGGCTGCTCCCCGACCGCTACGGGCGCCCCTTGGGCGTCGGGCTGGCCACGACCCTGATCTTCGCCCTCCTCCAGCGGATCTTCCCCCCGCTGCTGTTCGAGCTCGGGCTCGACACCCGATGGCTGTACAGCCCCACCCTGCTGGGGCTGACGGTCCCGGGGGCGCTGGTCATCTTCGCCATCTCGGCCGGGCTGGCCGCGCTGTGGAGGGCAAGGGGCCCGGTGGTGCGCGAGCGGGTGGAGCACCTGCCACCGAGTCGCCGCAAGCTGCTCAACCGCACCAGCCTGCTACTGCTGGCCGTCGTCCTCGCCCTGCTGCCCCAGCTGATCGGCTCGACCCTCTCCCAGGTGCTCGGCACCGTCGGCGTCTACCTGCTCATGGGGCTGGGCCTGAACATCGTGGTCGGCTATGCGGGCCTGCTCGACCTCGGCTATGTCGCCTTCTTCGCCACCGGGGCCTACATGACGGCCCTGTTCACCGGCGCCAACCGGGTGACGTCCATCGGCGACCTGGTCGCCCCCGCGTTCGTGCTGCAGCTCAACTTCTACCTGGCCGTGCCGTTCGTGATCATCGTCACGGCCGTCGTCGGGCTGCTGATCGGCGCGCCGGTGCTGCGCCTGCGCGGCGACTATCTGGCCATCGTGACCCTCGGGTTCGGCGAGATCGCCAAGGTGCTGGTCCAGTCCTCCTGGCTCCAGGAATACACCGGCGGGCCCCAGGGGCTGCGGGACGTCACCGACGCGGCCATCGGCGGGGTCGGCTTCCGCGACCCGCAGCCGTTCTTCTACCTCGTCCTGGTGTTCTGCGCGCTGGCCATCTTTGTGTCCCAGCGCCTGGCCGGTTCCAGGGTAGGGCGGGCCTGGAACGCGATGCGCGAGGACGAGATGGCCGCCGAGGCCATGGGCGTGAGCACCATCAAGTTCAAGCTGCTGGCGTTCGCCATGGGGGCGGCCGTCGGCTCCCTGTCGGGCACCCTGTTCGCGGTCCAGATCGGCTCGATCGCGCCGGCCAGCTTCACCATCATCGTCTCCATCACCGCCCTGGCCGTGGTGATCCTGGGTGGGATGGGCAGCATCCCCGGCGTCGTCGTCGGCACCCTGCTGCTGATCGGCCTGCCGGGGCTGCTGGACGAGTTCGAGGAATACCGCCTGCTGATCTACGGTGCTGCGCTCATCGCGGTGATGATCATGCGACCCCAGGGACTGGTTCCCAACGTCCGCCGCATGCGCGAGCTCCAGGTGGACGAGGCGGCCCAGGACCAGTGGCTCAAGAAGGAGGAGGCCCCGGCGGTGACCGTTGGCGGAGGTGGCGGGTCGTGAGCGCCCTGCTGGAGGTCCGCGGGCTGGTCAAGCGCTTCGGTGGCCTGAACGCCGTCGACGGTGTCGACCTCGACGTCGAGGAGGGCGAGATCCTCAGCGTGATCGGCCCCAACGGGGCCGGCAAGACCACGCTGTTCAACATCGTCACCGGCCTGTACGTGGCCGACGAGGGATCGATCCGCTTCGACGGGCACAACCTGGTCGGGCTCCAGCCCAACCAGATCTGCGCCCTCGGCATCGCCCGGACCTTCCAGACGGTGCGCCTGTTCCCCAACATGACCGTGCTCGAGAACGCCATGGTCGGCCAGCACTGCCGGACCAAGTCGGGGATCTTCGGGGCGGTCCTGCGGCTGCCCAGCACCAGGGCTGAGGAACGGCGGGTCCTGGAGCGGTCACGCTCGGCGCTGTCGTTCTTCGGCAGCCGGCTGGCCAGCTACCGGGAGAACCAGCCGGCGTTCGTGCTGTCGTACGCCAACCGGCGGCGGCTGGAGATCGCCCGGGCGATGGCCACCGACGCCAAGCTCATCCTCCTGGACGAGCCGACCGCCGGGATGAACCCCAGGGAGACCCAGGAGATGACCGAGCTGATCGGCAAGCTCCGGGACGAGCGCGGCTTCACGATCGTGGTCATCGAGCACGACATGCGGCTGGTCAAGGGCGTCTCGGACCGGGTGGTGGCGCTCGACTACGGGCGCAAGATCGCCGACGGCACCTACGACGAGGTGGCCAACGACGAGCGGGTGGTCGAGGCGTATCTGGGCAAGCGGGCCGCGGAGGCCGCCGGGTGAGCGTCGACGGGGCGCCGGTGCTCGAGCTGCGCAACGTGAGCACCCACTACGGGCTCATCGCCGTCCTCCGCGAGGTGAGCATCGAGCTCAGGCCGGGCGAGATCGTCTGCCTGCTCGGCGGCAACGCCAGCGGCAAGTCCACCACCCTGAAGACGATCCTCGGCATGGTGACGCCAAGCCAGGGCGAGGTCGTCTACCGGGGCGAGTCGATCGGCGGCATGTCGACCACCGAGATCGTGGGCCGCGGGGTGACCATGGTCCCGGAGAACCGGCGGCTGTTCACCCGCATGACGGTGCGGGAGAACCTGGAGCTGGGCAGCTACCTGCGCACCGACAAGGCCAAGGTCAAGGAGGACCTGGACCGGGTGATGGAGCTGTTCCCGCGGCTCAGGGAGCGGCTGACCCAGAAGGCGGGGACGCTGTCGGGCGGCGAGCAGCAGATGGTGGCGATGAGCCGGGCCCTGATGGCCGACCCCAAGGTGCTGCTGATGGACGAGCCGTCC
>JASLIH010000510.1 GCA_030152105.1 Actinomycetes bacterium | reverse complement strand
GGCCAGGTCCCCGAACGGCTGGACGTGGTCGGGCGCAACCTGGGCCGCTGGGAGCAGGTGGTCGCCCTGGCCAGGTCGGGCACGGCCTCCCCGGTGACCTCGAGCGCGGGCCGGCTGTTCGACGCCGTGGCGGCGATCCTTAGCGTCCGGGACGCGGTCAACTACGAGGGCCAGGCCGCGGTCGAGCTCGAGCAACTGGCCGACCCGGCCGAGACGTCCGCCTACGCGGCCAGGCTCACCGGACCGGGGACCGACGGTGCGCCCCTGCGGCTGGCCGGCAGCGACCTGGTCCGGGCGGTCGTCGAGGACCTGGAAGCCGGGGTGCCGGTCCCGCTGGTCGCCGCCCGCTTCCACAACGGCCTGGCCGGCGCCACCGTCGCCGCCTGCCAGGCCCTCCGCGACGACAGCGGGCTGGGGACGGTGGCCCTCTCCGGCGGGGTCTTTCAGAATATGCTGCTACTGGAGCGGACGGTCGCCGGCCTGGAGCAACAGGGCTTCCGGGTCCTGGTCCACTCCCGGGTCCCCCCCAACGACGCCGGCATCAGCCTCGGCCAAGCCGCCATCGCCGCCGCCCGGGGTCGGGGGCGGGCCCGCCGGACCGCCCGGCCCACCGGGCATGGCGAACCGCCCGCCGCACCGGGGATGGGCCCCCGGTCGGGAGGGTAGCCGACAGCGGGGAGTTGTTGGCGCGACTGTCCACAGCCCCCCTCCAACCCCAGCGCCCGGCCCCCGTTCAGCAGATCCGTGGCAGCGGGTCGCCGACCAGCAGGTCGACGATCCGTGTACCCCCGAACGAGGTCTTCAAGAGGACCAGGCCCGGCGGGTCGTCCCTGACCCGGCCGATGACGGCGGCGCCCTCGCCCAGGGGGTGGGAGCGCAGCGCGGCCATGGCCGCCTCGACCTGGTCGCCGTCGACGACCGCGACCAGCCGGCCCTCGCAGGCCACGTACAGAGGGTCGATGCCGAGCAGCTCGCAGGCCCCGCGAACGTCGGGGCGGACCGGGACCGCCTCCTCCTCGAGCACCACGGCGACCCCGGCCGCCCTGGCGACCTCGTTGCAGATGGTGGCCACCCCACCCCTGGTCGCGTCGCGCAGGCCGCGGACGCCCGGGGCGGCGTCCAGGAGCCGCTCGACCAGGCCGTTGAGGGGGGCGGTGTCGGAGGTGACCTCGGACTCGATGTCCAGCTCGCCCCTGGCCAGCATGATGGTGATGCCGTGCTCGCCGACCGGCCCGGACACGATCACGACGTCGCCGGGCCGGGCCGTGGCCACCCCCAGCTCGCCGGGGCGCTCGATCACCCCGACCCCGGCGGTGTTCACATAGCAGCCGTCGGCCTTGCCCCGCTGCACCACCTTGGTGTCGCCGGTGACGATCTGGACCCCGGCCCGTTCGGCGGCGGCGGCCATCGAGCCGACGATCCGCTCCAGGTCGGCCACCGGGAACCCCTCCTCGAGGATGAACCCGGCCGACAGCCACAGCGGCCTGGCCCCGCTCACCGCCAGGTCGTTGACGGTGCCGTTCACGGCCAGGTCGCCGATGTCGCCACCGGGGAAGAACAGCGGCGACACCACGTAGGAGTCGGTCGTGAACGCCAGGCGCCCGCCGAGGGCTGTCAGCACGGCCCCGTCCTCGAGGGGCGCCAGCAGCGGGTTGGCGAACGCCTCCAGGAACACGGCCTCGATCAGCGTCTGGGTCGCCTTGCCGCCGGAACCGTGCGACAGGGTGATCCGCTCCTCCTTGAGCTTGGCCTTGCGAGCGCGCGCCTTCTCGATCCGCTGGAGCACCTGCTCCTCGCGGCTCAGCTCCTGGTACTGCTGGGACTGCGAGGTCACGACCTGGTCGCCTCCTTGACCCGCTCGCGGGTGAAGCGGCCGAAGTTGTAGTAGGCCGCGCAGGCCCCCTCGGGCGAGACCATGCAGGTGCCGATGGGCGTCTCGGGGGTGCAGGCGGTGCCGAAGACCTTGCACTCCCAGGGCTTGAGGACGCCCTTGAGGACCTCGCCGCACTGGCAGGCCTTGGGGTCGGCGACCCGCACACCGGGGACCAGGAACTGCCGCTCGGCGTCGAAGCTGGCGTAGCTCTCCCGGACCCGCAGGGCCGAGTGGGAGATGAAGCCGAGCCCGCGCCACTCGAAGTAGGGACGCAGCTCCATGACCTCGTTGATCACCTGGAGGGCCTTGAGGTTGCCGTCCCAGGGCACCACCCGGGAGTACTGGTTCTCGACCTCGCAGCGGCCCTCGGCCAGCTGCAGCATCAGCATGTAGATCGACTGGAGCAGGTCCAGCGGCTCGAACCCGGCGCAGACCAGCGGCTTGCCGTACTCGCCGGCGATGAACTCGTACGGCCGGCAGCCGATCACCGTCGACACGTGCCCCGGCCCGATGAAGCCGTCGAGGCGCAGGTCGGGCGAGTCCAGGATGGCCTTGATGGCCGGGATGATGGTGACGTGGTTGCAGAAGATCGAGAAGTTCTCCAGCCCCTCGGCGGCCGCCCGCAGCACCGTCATGGCGCTGGACGGGGCCGTGGTCTCGAACCCGATGGCCATGAACACGACCCGCTTGTCCGGGTTCTGCCTGGCGATCTTCAGGCTGTCCAGGGGCGAGTAGACCATCCGGATGTCGGCGCCGCGGGCGGTGGCGTCGAAGAACGCGCCGTTGCTGCCCGGGACCCGCATCATGTCCCCGAACGAGGTCATGATCACGTCCGGCTGCCTGGCGATGAAGATGGCGTCGTCCACCCGGCCCATGGGGATCACGCAGACCGGGCAGCCCGGCCCGTGGACCAGGGTGATGCTCTCGGGCAGGTAGTCCTCGAGGCCGTGCTTGTAGATGGTGTGGGTGTGGCCGCCGCACACCTCCATGAACTTGTACTGGCGGCCCGGCTCGCACAGGGCGGCGATCTGGGCGGCCAGCGCCTGGGCCTTCTCAGCGTCGCGGAACTCGTCGACGAAGCGCACGCTGCGGCTCCTCTCGCTAGTCGATCCTGGAGTCGGCCAGCGCGGCCAGCTCGTCGGCGTAGGCCTGGCCGATCCCCTCGAGGAAGTCGAGGGCGGCCTTGGCCTCCTCCTCGTCGATCTTGGACAGGGCGAAGCCGACGTGGATCAGCACCCAGTCGCCGGGCTCCAGCTTCTCGTCCTCCAGCAGGCCGATGTTGATCGCCCGCTTGACCCCGCTGACGTCGACCTTGGCCAGGTCGGGGCGGTCGTCCATGAACTCGACGATCTCACCCGGGATGCCGAGACACATCTTCTTCCTCCACGTGGATGGCCTCCAGGATCAGCTCGTCGCCGCCCTTGGTGGTCAGATCGAGGCCGCCGCAGGCCGGGCAGGCGGCGAGGGGGTCGGCAGCCTCGGCCTCGTGCCCGCAGTCCAGGCACGTGACCGACACCGGCACGACCACCAGGTCGACGGCGGCGCCGTCGGCCACCGTGCCCTGGGACACCAGCGCGAACGACTGGTCGAAGGCCGAGGAGACCACCCGGTGCTGCGCGCCCACCCGGACCCGGACCCGGGTCACACGGCGGCCGGCGGCCCGGCGCTCCACCGCCTCGAGAATCCCCTCGCACAAGCCCAGCTCGTGCACCAGCCCCTCCCCTCACATCTGTCGCATCTTGAAGTAGCGGGCGAGGTCCGGTGCCTGCTTGCGCAGGACCGCGACCAGACCGACCAGCGCGGCGCCGAGCGCCAGCTTGCGGAACATACTCATCCCTCCTCCCCGCTCTCGTGCTCACCGATCAGCTCGCGGACAACGGCCACGGCCTGGTCGACCGCGCCCGCCACCGGCGGGCTGAGCCCTATCCGCTCCGAGACCTCGGCCGGCTCGCAGCCGACCACCAGCAGCTTCGGGATGTCGCCACCGAGCGCCTTGAGCAGGGCGAACACCGCGTCCGGCTCCATGCCGTGGGCGTCGACCAGGACCCCGGACCCGTCCTCGACCTCCGGGCCCGGCTCGCCGTCCAGGTCGGGCTCGATCACGTACACCGTGCCCGGGGCCTCCCCGCGGGGGGCGGCGTCGACCAGGATGGCCGCCTCGTAGCCTTCCAGCAGCTCATAGGCAAGATGGACGCCCCGGATGCCGAAGTCCCCGACCCGGACCCAGCCGGGCAGGGTCTCGTCGGCCAGGCGCCTGGCCACCTCGACCCCGAACCCGTCGTCGCCGAGGAACACGTTGCCGACGCCGGCGACCAGGACCCTCGGCCGCGGCCCGGCCGAGAGGGTCATTGGGGCTCCACCTCGTCGGGCGAGAAGTACAGGTAGCGGCCATGCCAGCGCTGGAGGTCGGCCGCCGGGTCCTCGTCGAGCGTGACGGCCAGGTGGCGGTTGCCGTCCACGTCCAGGAACACCGCCTCGACGGTGGCCAGCCGGCCGGCCAGGAACATGTCCTGGGCGTCGGCCCGGCGCTGCCCGGGGCGCAGCCGCACCCGGCTCCCCTTGGCCACCGTGACCCCGGCCACGACCACCCCGTCGGTCTCCGGCGACACCGTCCGGTCCGCCCCCGGGTCCCACCACGGCACCAGCTCAGGGGCTGTGGACAGACGGTCGCCCCCCGCCACGCTGTCGGCTACCCTCCCGGTTGGGGGCCCGCCCAGCGGCGAGTGGGGCTCCGGCGCGCCGGCCTCCGGCCCAGCCTCCGGGCCGACCTCCGCCCCTTCGACCCCGCGGAGGTAGCGGACGGCGCCGTGGAGGCGCTCCAGCAGCTCGGGGGGCATGCTGTCGACCCGGTCGATGATCGCCGCCGCCCGCTCGTCGGTCGCCCTGGCCTCGCGCTTCTCGGCCTCGGTGAGGGCCATGGTGCGCAGGGTCAGGATCTCGTCGATCTCGAGGGCGTCGAACAGGTCCCCCGGGCTCTCGGGGGCGATGGTCGGGTGGTCGTAGAGGATGATCGGCGACGACAGCATGGCGTCGCGCCGGCCCTCCTCGCCGATCAGGACCGGCCAGGTGTGGAGGTTCCGGCAGGCCTCGGCCGCCGGCTTGGCCCATTCCGGCGGGTCGAGCAGGGACAGGAACACCCCCTGGTCGACCCCGAGCAGGCTGTGGGCGGCGACCAGCGAGTGCCGCAGGGCGACGCTCCGGTCGGCCCCCGGGTCGTTCCAGGCGCTGGCGTTCTCCAGCTGCAGGCGCAGGCGGACCAGGCCGTAGGGGCCCTCCAGGCGCTCGGCCGACAGCCGGACCGACCCCATGACCGGCCAGCGGCGGCGCACCGTCCGCCCGGCCAGCTTGCCGGCGACGGTGTGGACGGGCTCGACCCGGCGCCCTCCCGGGCGCTCGAACGGCGTGGTCAGCTCGCCGGCAAGCAGCCGGGCCAGCGGGACCTCGACCGTCACCTCCTGCTCGGTGGCCTCGTCCCAGGGGACCAGCTCGGAGCCGTCGACCGGCAGCGCCAGCACCTCGTTGAAGGTCCCGGCCTCGACGTCGACCGACTCGACGGTCTTGGACTGTACGTGCAGGAAGCGGACCAGCACCCGGACGGTGGTGGTGTCCTCGGGCTCGAGCAGGCACTCGGTCTGGGTCGACCAGGGCTCGTCGGGGCCGCTCTCGCTCCACAGCCGGGGCATCAGGACCCCGAACTGCCAGCGGGCCTGGTTCTTGGCCGCCGACGCCCGGTAGGGGTACAGGAGATACCCCTCGTAGAGGACCGCGTCGGCCACCTTGCGGGCGACCTCGAAGGCCGGGAAGGGAGCGGTCACTGCTTGGCCTCCCCGGCCTCTTTGAACAGCGCCTCGAGGGCGTCGTCCCAGGTCGTCAGGGCCCTGACCGCCTTGAAGCGCTGGAGCGTGTCGAGGGTGTCGCGGCGCATCCGGATCCAGCCGGCCCCCGGGAAGAACCGGTCCATGATCTCGCGCCACACCGAGACCGGCAGCCGGTAGGTGGCCTCCTTGTGCCAGGGAACCTGGCCGACCGAGAAGCCGTTCAGGCCCTTGGTGAACACCGTCCCGCTGAACAGCAGCAGGAGCGGGACCTCGCCGTCGCCGAGGGCGTGCAGATACTTGGACGCGGCCACCTCGAAGTCGTAGGTGCAGGGGACCGGCAGGTCGAGCTCGCAGCTGCCGGTGAAGCTGGGCACCATCAGCGAGACGGTGGCGAACTGCATCGGCTTGAGGGTGTCGCCCCAGCGGGGCGGCTCGCCGAACAGCTCCAGCAGCCCGTCGGCCTCCTCGGGCGAGTAGCGGCGACGCTGGGGCTCGATCCGGATCTGGCAGCGCAGGGCGATGGCATGGACCTGGGCGCCGGTGGTCTCCGAGATCCGCAGCTTGAGCTGGAGGGTGGGGACGGCCGCGTAGCGGTCGGGCTGGGCGTCGACGCAGTCGAACACGAGGTCGGTCACGAGGCCCCCGCCTCCCCGCCGATCGGGGGGCTGTCGCTTCGCTCGATGAGCCCCCCGGCGGCCGGGCGGCTGCGGTCGTGGACAGCGTCGAAGAAGCCGTCGATCGCCTCCCACGCCTCCTCGCCGCCGTCAAAGCCCTTCCAGTGCATCCGGACCAGGCCGACCAGCTCGTAGCAGGCGTCAATCGGGACAAGGAAGCACTCGAAGCCCTCGCCGGCCCGCCGCACCAGCAGCGCCTCGACGTCGGGGACGAGGTCGGTCATGACCGGGTTGGCCGCGACCACCTCGGCCCACGCCTCCAGCGGGAGCAGCGACTCGGTGGCCCCGGCCGGGCTCGGGTAGAAGGCCACCACCCGGTCCATGTCGGAGTTGTTGAAGAAGAAGGCGACCCGCACCGGGATCTGGAGGGCCTCCCAGCGGGCCTCGTCGAGCCCGAACGCCTGGTCGTGCAGGTAGCGGTCGGGCACGGCTCGGTAGCGGCCGCCGGCCGCCCCCTGGTGGGTGAACAGCAGGTAGCAGGCCCGGCAGGTGCACATGATCTGGCGGGTGTCCAGGTTGACCACGTGGGAGTGGGAGTGGGCGTCGCCCAGGGGCTCGGCGCACATCTCGCAGACCTCCCCCGGGGCCGCCTTCGGTTTCTCACGGGCCACCCCCGGGACCGGCGGGTCGGCCTTCGGTGGCGGCGGGTCGACGAACCGCCGTAGGCCCTGGCTCATTGGGGCACCCCTGCGGGGTTCCGCAAACCCCTCCGGGTCATACCCCGGCTCCCGACCCGACGGCCAGGCGGACCCGGCCGTCGCCGGCCAGCAGGGGCAGCGGGACCAGGTGGAGCTCTGGCTGGTCGACCCCGCGGCCGGCCAGCCGGACGTCGAAGCGCTGCCCGCACGCCCCGCAGGCCAGCACGCCGGCGTCAAGGGCGGCCCGGCCGGCCAGCCCGGTCCCACAGGCCGGGCAGCGGTCCCGGTAGGCGTACAGCTCGCCGCCGACGCTGCACACGACCACCCCGGCCCCGGCGACCTCGACCGCGGTCAGGCGGCCCGGCTCCAGCCCCTCGAGGCCGTCGACCACCTCCCACTCGCGGCGCAGGGGCTGGATCTGGAGCAGCTGCGGCTCCTTCTCCCTGGTCAGGTTCTCGACCTCGACGGCGGTGACCTCGGGCGCGGCCTCCTCGATGGCCCGCTCGATGGCCAGCTTGACCGTCATGGTGGAGGACGGGCAGCCGTCGCAGCTGCCCTCCAGCCGCAGGTGGACGACACCTTCGGGGTCGACCCCGAGCAGCTCGACCCCGCCGGCGTGCGACCCCAGGTAGGGGCGGACCTGGTCGAGGGCCTCGACCACCCGGGTGTGGGTGTCCTTGGGATGGAGGCCGTGGAGGACGAGCAGGCTGGCGACCAGCTCGTCCTCCACCAGCCGGTCCAGGGCCTCTGGGCCGGCCAGCTCGACCGTCCGCTCCAGGCCGGCCCCGTACAGCTCGACCACCAGGCGCACGACCTCCTCGGCGACCTCGGCGGTGCCGGGGTCGCCGGCGCGGATCTGGCCGAGCAGCTCCTCGATCCGCGACCCGACCGCGCGGAGATCCTGCCCCTCACTCATGGGCGGCCCCTACCCCTGGTTGAGCATGGTCGGCGAGTGCAGCTTCTTCACCACGTTGCCGTTGCCCAGGTACATGTGGACCCCGCAGGGCAGGCACGGGTCGAAGCTGCGGACCGCCCGCATGATGTCGATGCCCTTGAACTTCTCCGGTGGGTTCTCCTCGAAGATGGGGGTGTTCTGGACGGCGTCCTCGTACGGCCCCGGGGTGCCGTAGGTGTCGCGGACGCTGCCGTTCCACGGCGTCGGCGGGTAGGGGTGGTAGTTGGCGATCTTGCCGTTGCGGATGACCATGTGGTGCGACAGCACGCCCCGCACGGCCTCGGTGAAGCCGACGCTCACGGCCTCGTCGGGCACCTTGAAGGTCTCCCAGGTCTTGGTGTGGCCGGCCCGGATCTCGGCCAGCGCCTTCTCGGTGAAGTGCAGGGCCGCGGCGGCCGCGTAGGCCTGGAAGTAGGTGCGGGCCCGGTTGCGCTCGATGGCGTTGGACCACTGGGGGATCTTCCACTCGAAGCTGGCCTCGGGCCTGGTGGCCGTCCGGGGCAGGTTGATGACCACGCTGTTGCCGGTGGCCTTGATGTAGCCGATGTCGACCAGGCCGGACAGGGCGGTCGACCACAGCCGGGCGATCGGCCCGCCGCCGGTGTCGAGGGCCAGGTGGTCGGTGCCGTCGAACCAGCGCGGCGACATCACCCAGGAGTAGTTGTTGTCGAAGTCGCGCTTCTGGGGCTTGGGGATGGTGTGCTGGTTCCAGGGGTGGCGC
>JASLIH010000490.1 GCA_030152105.1 Actinomycetes bacterium | reverse complement strand
CCCGGTCCGCCGCCGGCCAGGGCGGTGTACAGCTGGCCCAGCTTCTCGACCAGGGGCAGGAACGGGCGCAGGGCGTCGGGCACCGGGCCGGCGTCGACGTTGACCGCGTTGGGCACGAACTGGCCGGCCAGGGCGAGCAGGAGCTGCTCGGCGATGGTGATCCCGGCCTTGTCCTGGGCCTCGGCCGTGGACGCGCCCAGGTGCGGGGTGACGACCACGTTGTCCAGCTCGAACAGGGGGCTGGCGGTGGTCGGCTCCTCGGCGAACACGTCGAGGGCGGCCCCGGCCAGCTCGCCGTCGCCGACCGCCTTGGCCAGGGCGGCCTCGTCCACGATCCCGCCCCTGGCCGTGTTGACCAGCCGGGCCCCCCGCTTCATGGCGGCCAGCTCGGCCTCGCCGATCAGGTTGGTCGTCTCCGGGGTCTTTGGCAGGTGGACGGTGACCACGTCGGCCCGCCCCAGCACCTCGGCCAGGCTGGCCAGCTCGACCCCCATCTGGGCGGCCCGTTCCCGGCTGACGAACGGGTCGTAGGCCAGCAGCCGCATGCCGAAGGCGTTGCAGCGCTGGGCGACCAGGGCCCCGACCCGGCCGAGACCGACGATGCCGAGGGTCTTGCCGTAGAGCTCGGCCCCCTGGAAGCGGTTCCGCTCCCAGTGGCCCTCGCGCAGGGCGGCGTGGGCCTGGGGGATGTTGCGGGCCTGGGCCAGGATCAGGGCCACGGTGTGCTCGGCGGCCGAGATCACGTTCGACTGGGGCGCGTTGACGACCATGATCCCGAGCCGGGTGGCCGCGGCCAGGTCGACGTTGTCCAGGCCGATGCCGGCCCGGCCGACGACCTTGAGGTCGCGGCCGGTCTCCAGCACCTCGGCGTCGACCCGGGTGGCCGATCGGACCACCAGGGCGTCCACCCCCACGACGGCGCTGAGCAGCTCCTCGTGGGTCATGGCCATCCGCGCGTCCACCTCGTGGGCGCTGCGCAGCAGCTCAACGCCGGCGTCGGCCAGCGGCTCGGCGATCAGGACTCGGGCCATGTTCTCGAAACTACCCCTTGTCCTTGAGCCAGGACATCATCCGGCGCAGGGGCTTCCCAGTCCGCTCGATCGGGTGGTTCGCCCCGGCCTCGCGCATCCGGGTGAAGTTGGGCCGGCCCTGGTCGTCCTCCTCCACCCACTCGCGGGCGAACGAGCCGGACTGGATCTCGGCCAGGATGCGGCCCATCTCGGCCTTGGTGGCGTCGTTGATGATCCGGGGGCCGCGGCTGTAGTCGCCGTACTCGGCGGTGTCCGACACCGAGTAGCGCATGCCGGCCAGGCCGCCCTCGTACATCAGGTCGACGATCAGCTTGAGCTCGTGCAGGCACTCGAAGTAGGCGACCTCGGGCTGGTAGCCGGCCTTGGTCAGGGTCTCGAAGCCGGCCTGGACGAGCGCGGTGGCGCCGCCGCAGAGGACGGCCTGCTCGCCGAACAGGTCGGTCTCGGTCTCCTCCTGGAAGGTGGTGACCAGCGCCCCGGCCCGGGTCCCGCCGATCGCCCTGGCGTAGCTCTTGGCCAGGTCCCAGGCCTTGCCGGAGGCGTCCTGGGCGACCGCGACCCGCACCGGGGTGCCCTGGCCGTTCTCGAACTGGCGCCGGACCAGGTGCCCAGGGCCCTTGGGAGCGACCATGGCCACGTCCACGGAGTCGGGCACCTCGATGTAGCCGAAGTGGATGTTGAAGCCGTGGGCGAAGAACAGGGCGTCGCCGGGGTTGAGGTTGGGGGCGATGTCGCTGGCGTACAGGTGCCGCTGCACGGTGTCGGGGACCAGGACCATGATCAGGTCGGCCCAGGCCGACGCCTCGGCCGGGCTGGTCACGGTCAGCCCGGCCGCCTCGGCCTTGGCCCGGCTGGCCGAGCCCTCGGCCAGCCCGACCCGGACCTCGCAGCCCGAGTCGTGCAGCGACAGGGCGTGGGCGTGGCCCTGGGAGCCGTAGCCGAGCACGGCGACCTTGCGGGACTGGACGAGGCCGAGGTCGGCGTCGTCGTCGTAGTAGATGGTGGCCATCTCCTGGGGTACCTCCTTCGGGGAGCTGTTCGCGTCAGGCGGGGCGGGCCACCCGCAGCGGCTTGTCGGTGATGCCCTTGCCGCCGCGGGCCAGGGCGACCCGGCCGGTGCGGGCCAGCTCGCGGATGCCGTAGGGGTCGAGCAGCTCGAGCATGGCCTCGACCTTGGCGGGGCTGCCGGTGGCCTCGATGGTGAGGGCCTCGGGGCCGACGTCGACGATCTTGGCCCGGAACATCTCGGCCAGCTCGATGATCTGGTAGCGGACCGACGGGTCGGCCTTGACCTTGACCAGGACCAGCTCGCGCTCCACCGACCGGTCCGGCTCCAGCTCGACGATCTTGAGCACGTGGACCAGCTTGTTGAGCTGCTTGGTGACCTGCTCGAGGGGCCGCTCGGCGCAGTCGACCACGATCGTCATGCGGCTGCGGCCCGGGTCCTCGGTCGGCCCGACGGCCAGGCTGTCGATGTTGAAGCCGCGCCGGCTGAACATCCCCGAGATGCGGGCCAGGACCCCAGGCTTGTCCTCGACCAGCACCGAGATGGTGTGGGTACTCATCAGGACCGCACCTCCCTGCGGGTCGCCGCCGCCTGCTCCTCGGGAGAGAACTCGGGACCGAGGATGATCTCGTCGTTGGGCCGGCCGGCCGGGACCATCGGGAAGACGCCTTCGTGGGTGTCGACCCGGAAGTCCACCACCACCGACTGGTCGTCGGTGGCCAGGGCCTTCTCGAGGGTGGCGTCGACGTCCTCGGCCCGGTCGCAGCGCAGGCCGAGCGCGCCGTAGGCCTCGGCCAGCTTCACGTAGTCCGGGCACTCGAAGCCCAGGTGCACCTCGGAGTAGCGCTCGTCGTAGAACAGCTCCTGCCACTGGCGGACCATGCCCAGGTGGCCGTTGTTGAGGATGAACACCTTGATCGGGATCCGCTCGGTGGTGCAGGTGGCCAGCTCCTGGGCGGTCATCTGGAAGCAGCCGTCGCCGTCGATCGCGACCACCAGCTCGTCGGGCCGGCCCACCTTGGCCCCCATGGCCGCCGGGACGGCGAAGCCCATGGTGCCCAGCCCGCCGGAGTTGATCCAGGACCGGGGCCGGTCGAAGCGGAAGTGCTGGGCGGCGTACATCTGGTGCTGGCCGACCCCGGCGACCACGACCGCCTCGCCGCCGGTCAAGGCCGACACCCGCTCGACCACGTGCTGGGGCTTGAGCGGCCCGCCGTCCTGCTGGTCGTAGCGGAACGGGAACCGCTGCTTCCACTGGGCGCAGGCCCGCTGCCAGGCCTCGGTGTCGCCGGCCCCCTCGGCCGTCACCGCCACCCGGTAGGCGGCCAACAGCTCCTCTGTGACCAGCTTGACGTCGCCCACGATGGGCACGTCGGCGGTGCGGTTCTTGCCGATCTCGGCCGGGTCGATGTCGGCGTGGACGATCTTCGCGTACGGGGCGAAGCTGTCCAGCTTGCCCGTGACCCGGTCGTCGAAGCGGGCGCCGAGGCTGATGATCAGGTCACTGCGCTGGAGGCCCGCGACCGCGGCGACGGTGCCGTGCATGCCGGGCATGCCGAGGTGCTGGACGTGGCTGTCGGGGAACGCACCACGCGCCATCAACGTGGTGACGACCGGGATGCCAGTGAGCTCAGCGAGCTGACGCA